>NZ_JBHNZD010000014.1:0-149233 GCF_054960375.1 Alteromonas sp. G4i35
CAACTTGGCTATACCCCAATATTGGTGCGGAAGGAGAGACTTGAACTCTCACGCCGTGAAGCACTGGAACCTAAATCCAGCGTGTCTACCAATTCCACCACTTCCGCAATGTAGACTTCCAATTAAGGAATAAGTAAAAGTTGGTGGCTACGGCGAGATTCGAACTTGCGACCCCATCATTATGAGTGATGTGCTCTAACCAACTGAGCTACGTAGCCTAAACTTTTATCTTCAATAAAAAGCCGCTCGATGAGCGGCTTCTCAAGAATTTGGCTGGGGTAACAGGACTCGAACCTATGAATGGCGGGATCAAAACCCGCTGCCTTACCAACTTGGCTATACCCCAAATGGTGCGGAAGGAGAGACTTGAACTCTCACGCCGTGAAGCACTGGAACCTAAATCCAGCGTGTCTACCAATTCCACCACTTCCGCGTAGACGCTAGCTATAATAGTCATTCAAAAAGAATGGCTGGGGTAACAGGACTCGAACCTATGAATGGCGGGATCAAAACCCGCTGCCTTACCAACTTGGCTATACCCCAGTCGTGGTGCGGAAGGAGAGACTTGAACTCTCACGCCGTGAAGCACTGGAACCTAAATCCAGCGTGTCTACCAATTCCACCACTTCCGCGCAGCTAGACTTTCCTAAAAGAGATAAGTGAGAATTGGTGGCTACGGCGAGATTCGAACTTGCGACCCCATCATTATGAGTGATGTGCTCTAACCAACTGAGCTACGTAGCCTTGCTATTCTCTTCCCTCTCAGGAAGTGGCGCGTATTATGCGTATATGACTGGCAACCGTCAACCCCTTTTTTACTAACTTTTTTTAAATGCTCATTAAGTGTGCGCATTAGGGCGAAATACGCGCAAAAAGCCGTGAAATTGAACAACTTGCACGAAATAAGCTAGCTATTTACCACGCTTTGTTACTGGTTTTTGTTTGGTAATAACATACGTCAATAGGGCGCGGGCCATACGTATTGTCATGAAAAAACGGGTTATCTAAGTTTCTTCCTGTGTTTGCCCGTTTTTTATATTCTTCATGATGCGGCGTTTGTAAGAAATAAGGTGCCGCGTTGTTTGCATGCACAAAAGCCTGCTTAATTTTGCTTTCTTGCGTTATATCATCTAGAACGCCACCTCTGTCCATATTTCCTCGCGGCAACTTTTGAAGCACATCCATACCGTGCAGTACGCGACCAACGACCGACATATTTCTGTCTAAGTGTCGTGGTGCTTGCCCAATCACAATATAAAACTCCGTACTGGCTGTATCTTTCTCGCTATTGCGAGCAAACGCCACAACACCTGGGCAATGAAGTCCCCACATTTCTTTTCGGCTTTTATCAATGCCTACTGGAAAGCCATCTAAAAATCCGGTGTTAGGCGCAAACATATCCTTGCTCTCAACTACGTTGACATTGCTATTGAGCGGTTGGGTAAATTCAGCGTTGATTGGCTTAAGCAGTGTCGGCGGAAATTTTGAGGCATCGTGAGTATCGTTACTGCCTGCTTGTGCCACAAACCCGTCTACTACACGATAAAATGCTTGTTCGTTATAAAAGCCTGCGTCTATTAAACTTTTAAATCTGGCCACATGTTTCGGCGCAAGGGCAGGGTGAAGCGCAATAACTACATCGCCATATGCAGTTTTAAACGTCACAGTATTACTCTGAGGAACTTGATACCAACTGGCAGTGTTACTTGCTAATGCTGGTGCCTTTTCAACAGCATCGCTACTGATTTGTGAATTCACTGGATTAGTTTGAGGTTCACTGGCAAAAGAAAAATTAGCCAGGCTTAAGAAGCACAACACTTTAATTGAGGTTTTTATTACTGAAAATCGTTTGGCGTGCTGTGATTTGCTGCAAGTTAAAGGGCGTGAAGCGCAAAGCTGATTAATAGTCATTACAAAAGCCGTTAGTTTTTTACTAGTTATATCAGGCCTATGTGCGCTTCACAATTATTTGCTAGAAACAAAAAAGCCACCTTGCGGTGGCTTTAGTAAACAGTGCTAATATCTACAATAGAAATTACACGTTAAAGCGGAAGTGAATAACGTCACCGTCTTTAACAATATAGTCTTTACCTTCTAAACGCCATTTGCCTGCGTCTTTCGCACCTTGCTCGCCATTGAACTCAACGAAGTGCTCGTAGCCTACGATTTCAGCGCGAATGAAGCCTTTTTCGAAGTCGGTGTGAATTTTACCTGCCGCTTGTGGTGCAGTTGAGCCTTCAGGGAAGGTCCACGCACGTACTTCTTTTACGCCTGCAGTAAAATAGGTTTGTAATGTAAGAAGACTGTAACCCGCACGAATTACGCGGTTAAGACCTGGTTCTTCTAGACCCATGTCTTGCATAAACTCTTCGCGTTCGTCGTCTTCAAGCTCAGCAATATCAGACTCGATTGCCGCACACACTGCAACTACAGTGGCATTTTCGCCTGCTGCAATTTCTTTAACCTGATCAAGATACGGGTTGTTTTCAAAACCGTCTTCATTCACGTTTGCAATGTACATGGTTGGCTTAAGGGTAAGCATGTTCATGTAGCTGATTGCCGCAAGCTCTTCTTTAGTCAGCTCAAGTGAACGTAGTAACAAGCCTTCGTCTAGGTGCGGCTTAATCTTCTCAAGCACTTTCATTTCGTACTTGGCATCAGCATCGCCACCTTTGGCGCGCTTAGCAACACGGTGAAGTGCTTTTTCTGTCGTTTCTAGGTCAGCAAGTGCAAGCTCGGTGTTAATAACATCGATATCGTCTTTAGGGCTAACGCGACCTGCAACGTGAACAATGTTCTCATCGTCAAAGCAGCGTACTACGTGACCAATAGCGTCAGTCTCACGGATGTTAGCAAGGAATTTGTTTCCTAAACCTTCACCTTTAGAGGCACCTTCAACCAAGCCAGCAATGTCTACGAATTCCATGGTAGTAGGAATAACGCGCTGAGGCTTTACGATTTCAGCCAACTTGTCCAAACGAAGATCTGGCACAGGAACAACACCTGTGTTTGGCTCGATAGTACAAAACGGGAAGTTTGCCGCTTCTATACCTGCTTTAGTTAATGCATTGAAAAGTGTTGATTTACCTACGTTTGGTAGGCCAACAATACCGCATTTAAAACCCATGGTATGGATCCTTAGTTTGGAAAAGTGATAACTGGCTAGGTTTACCCTTTGTGCGAGTGTAACCTGTTTTGTGCTTGCTTAAGGTCTTCTTTCAGCAAAATTTCTGTACAGCGTACCGCTTCATCGATGGCACTTTCAATGGCTGCTTTTTCTTCTGCTGGTGGTTTTCCAAGAACATGGCCGGTAACGCGGCTTTTATGACCTGGATGACCAATACCTATGCGCAAACGCAAAAAATTCTTGTTGTTACCCATTTTAGCCACAATGTCACGCACGCCATTTTGACTAGAGCTTCCGCCCACTTTGTATTTTGCAACACCTGGGGGTAAATCTAACTCGTCAAACGCTACTAATATTTGTTCTGGTTCTATGCGGTAAAAGTTAGCCAGTGCTGCTACGGCTTGTCCACTTTTATTCATAAAGGTAGTGGGGTAGAGCAAACGGATATCTTTGCCTGCAATGGTAATGCGAGCAGTTTTACCGAAGAATTTGGTTTCTGGTTTTAGCGGGGCGTTGTAGGTGTCGGCTAGTTGGTTGAGAAACCATTCACCGGCATTGTGTCGGGTATTTTCATATTCGGGGCCTGGATTACCCAGACCCACGATAAGGCGGATATCAGCCAAGAGGATTATTCCTCAGAAGCTGCTTCTTCGCCGTCTTCTTCTGCGTCAGCCGCTTTAGGAGCAGGCTTAACAGTTACAACCGCTAGGTCGTGAGCTTCGTCGTTCTTCGCAAGTTCTACTGAAGAAACGCCAGCTGGAAGAGTTAGGTCAGAAAGGTGTAGCGTTTGACCCATTTCAACACCAGCCATGTCTACTTCGATGAACTCAGGAAGGTTCTTAGGTAGACAAGTAACTTCGATTTCAGTTACGTGGTGCTCAGCAATACCGCCAGCTTTAACAGCAGCAGATTTCTCTTCATTTACGAAGTGAAGTGGTACGTTAGTGTGAACGTCTTGACCAGCGATTACACGTTGGAAGTCAATGTGTGTGATCTTTGGCTTGAACGGGTGACGTTGCATATCTTTAACTAGAACTTCAACAACTTTACCGTCAAGGTTAATCTCAAGAACGTGAGAATAAAACGCTTCAAAGTCAGCAGAGTTGTTTACTTTGTTATGATCTAGTGTGATAGAAACTGGTGCTTCTTCACCACCGTAGATGATACCAGGAAGCTTATCTTCGCGACGTAGGCGGCGGCTCGCACCTTTCCCTAGGTCTGTACGAACAGAAGCGTCTAGTTTGAAATTTGCTTCAGACATTGTCTGTCTCCAAAAATATAAGTCTAATAATGTGGATTTTTGCGACCAAAACCCACGGTAAAATGATGTTAATTACGTTAAAAAGTAATTTTCTATGCGCAATAAAACACCAGCCCAAAATTCAAGGGCGGCGAATTCTAACACCACCTACCAAAACATACAATTACAAAGGCAGATAAAATATCCAGCTAAGCAAATGCAAGTATTTGCGTTACTCACAATAAAAGAAGCGCACCTTGGCGCGCTTCTATCATATTTATAGAAAAAAGCATTTTGTTAAGACTAACTTGACCGCTAATTGTCTCTTTCCAAAGGCTCAATAAGATCAACAGGCCTTAGGAACATAGCAACTTTTTACACAAGCGTTTACTTCGTCAGCACCACTCTGTAATGGGCTTTACCTTCTCTTAATCGAGCAATAGCCTCATTTACGTCATCAAACTTGAAGGTTTCGGTCACAGGTTCAATATTGTGGTGTGCAGCGAAATCTAGCATGGTTTTAATGGTCGCGGGGCTTCCCACTGGCGAACCTGACACACTTTTCTGACCACCAATTAAGTTAAACGCACCAATATCTAGAGGTTCAAGGGTGGCGCCTACAAAGTGAAGCCGGCCTTTCGGTGCCAATGTAGATAGATACAAGTTCCAGTCAAGCTTTACATTTACGGTTGAAATAATTAAGTCAAACCGACCGCGCGCTTTTTTAATCTCATCTTCATCACGGCTATTAATCGTATCTGACGCACCTAGCTCTAGCGCTTCCTTCTTTTTAGATTCGCTAGAAGTGAACGCTACTACCTTACATCCCCATGCATTTAAAAACTGCAGAGCGAGATGGCCCAGACCGCCAATACCAACTACACCCACTTCACTGGTTGGGCTAATACCAAACTGGACAAGAGGGTTGAAAACGGTAATACCTCCGCAAAAAAGAGGGCCTGCCTTTGTGCTATCGATAGCATCGGGAAGGGGAATAACGGCACGTGCTTGGGCGCGCACTTTATCTGCAAATCCACCGTGACGACCACCTATGGTCATCGTAGCATCGGCACACAGGTTATGATCGCCTTCTTCGCAGGTTCTACAACTATTACAGTAGCCTGAATGCCAGCCTAAACCGACACGCTGTCCCACCTTAAGTGACGTTACATGTTCACCTATTTGGCTAATTGTGCCGACAACCTCATGACCAGGCACAAAGGGATATTCTGTCATGCCCCATTCATTATCGAGCATGCTTAGGTCGCTGTGGCAGATACCACAGCTTTCAACGTCTATTTCAACGTCATGTGAGCCAAGCTTACCGGGGTCGTATTGAAACTTTTCCAGTTTTCCACCCGCTTCTTTAGCGGCATATGCATTTATCATCAATAACCGTCCTTTTAAGTGTTGCAGTGCAACATTCACGCGTACGCAAAAATTCTATAATTGCTAAATCGCTAGCTTAATTACCTTTATGAATAATTTGCTACACGCAAAGCTATATTCGCGATCATTGTGTTTGCAGGTTATCAATGACTTTACTGGTATCGAGTACTTTAACGCTTGATACTTGAAGCACCGTACCGAATTGTGTAAAGGTCATCATATCAGGTTTAGGCATACCTTTAACTTCCACAACAAGGCCGTTCTTTTGATAAGTTTCATCTAAACCATGTAGCGTATAGCGATCGCCATTTTCAGCAATAAAAGCGTAAAAACCGCCTTCGAGATCTTTATAAATAATACTGCCCTTCATGGTGACTTCACCTTTTGCATTATCTTCTACGGCTTCAGCCTGAGTAACTGGTTCGGCTACCAGTTCCTTGGGCATAGAACTCTTATCATTAGCTTGAACTGTGGAAGATTTGTCTTTCATTTCAGTTCCTTGTTTCTCAAGATCTGCTTGTTTCACTGAGTCGTCATCTCCAGAGCAGCCCGCTGTATTTAAAAGGGCAGCAATTACTGCAACAAGGCATAGTGTTTTTGTTTTCATTTTATGTCCTTAATATTAGTTTTAACGCACAACAATTCTTAACGTTAAACCTAAAATTGATGAAAAGAAAGTCACATTAACGAGTCGGAAAACGGCAATAAAGTATATTTAAGGCGTAAACGGAATGTGTTTGGCTTGATGTACTGTTCTTATTCTTAAGGCGATGTTCGCTTTCAAAGAAAAAAGAAAGGTAAAAAAAGAGCCGGCGCCACTTACCATGGGCCAGCTCTTTGGTAGGAGTAACAATATTTAAATTTTAGTATTCAAACATTGCTGAAATAGACTCTTCGTTGCTGATACGACGAATAGTTTCTGCAAGCATCTCAGATAAAGTAAGCTGTTTTACTTTTCCAATTTGCTTCATCTCTGCACTTAGTGGGATAGAGTCGGTAACGATAATTTCGTCAATAACAGACTCTTTAAGATTGTTTGCAGCGTTGCCTGAAAAGATAGCGTGAGTCGCGTAAGCATAAACACGGCGCGCGCCATGTGCTTTAAGTGCTTCGGCTGCTTTTGCAAGCGTACCGCCTGTATCAATCATGTCATCGACAATGATGCAGTCTCTGTCTTTTACGTCACCAATGATGTTCATTACCTGAGCCACGTTCGCTTTAGGGCGACGCTTATCGATAATGGCAAGGTCGGTGTCGTTAAGTAGTTTCGCAGTAGCACGTGCACGTACAACACCGCCAATGTCAGGAGAAACGACTACAGGGTCGGCAAAATCACGTCTTACCATGTCAGCAAGAAGGATAGGAGTACCGAATGCGTTATCCACCGGAACATCAAAGAAACCTTGAATCTGTTCGGCGTGTAGGTCGATAGTAAGTACGCGGTCAACACCAACGTTAGACAGGAAGTCAGCCACTACTTTCGCAGTAATTGGCACCCTAGCTGAACGAACACGACGGTCTTGGCGTGCATAACCAAAGTAAGGAATTACTGCTGTAATACGACCAGCTGATGCGCGACGTAGTGCGTCGATCATCACAATAAGTTCCATAAGGTTATCGTTAGTAGGCGCACACGTAGACTGGATAATAAAAACGTCCGAGCCACGGACGTTTTCATGAATTTCTACGCTGATTTCACCGTCACTGAAACGGCCAACTTTGGCATTTCCAAGTTTGGTGTAGAGGCGATCGGCAACTTTCTGGGCAAGTTCTGGTACGGCATTACCTGCAAAGAGCTTCATATCTGGCACAAGTGGTTCCTCAGTGCGTTGATAAAAGAGGTTTGGCTGGGGTAGCAGGACTCGAACCTACGAATGGCGGGATCAAAACCCGCTGCCTTACCAACTTGGCTATACCCCAATTTTTAAGTTCTTGTCCGATGTGGCGTACACGCTATCTTTGTTGTTCTAATTTATCTAATAGTGGTGAGCGATTCACACCTTTTGCGACAAAACTCTGCCAAGTTTCAGGCATTTGAGCCCTAACTTGTTCGGCTAAAGTGTAGTCAGAAAAAGTGGCAAACACGCATGCACCTGTGCCCGTCATTCGCGACGGTGCGTAGTGTACCAACCACTGTAATAATTTTGCAACTTCAGGATAGCGATTCGCGACTAATTGCTGACAATCATTCCAAGTTTTTTCAAATTTATAGTCTTCCCAACGTATCGCAGGTGTATTTCTGGGCAAATCCGGCGAGGTGAACACTTCTGCTGTACTGACATGAACATTTGGGTTCGCTACAAGAAAATACTGTTCTTTTTGGGGAGCTGGCGTTATGTCTTCTCCAACGCCTCCTGCAAATGCTGTTAGACCTCGCACAAAAATAGGTACGTCAGCGCCTAAAGATAACCCAAGCTCAGCCAGTTCATCTTCACTTAGCCCTGTGTTCCAAAGGTGATTAAGCGCCACTAACGTGGTGGCTGCATTCGAAGAACCCCCGCCAATGCCGCCCCCCATAGGAAGGCGCTTGTCTAACGAAATAACGGCACCTTCATTACATTTTGTTTTTGTTGCCAGCAGCCGCGCTGCTTTTACAATTAAATTGTGATCGTCCGGAACCCCATCCAGTGGGGTTTCCATGCGAATCGTTGTGTCGTCTGTACTTATGTCAAAGGCGAGTGCATCGCCGTAATCTAGCATTTGAAACAGACTTTGAAGCTGGTGATAGCCGTTGTCGTAGCGGCCAAGTATATGCAAGAAAAGATTCAGTTTAGCGGGGGAAGGCCACCAATCTTTATGTTCTGAAACAGATGAGTTCACTACAGAGTCCACTGATAAATTTTAATTTTAAGCTGAGTATTAGGCATGTCCGGCGTTTCATTCTGGGTAAGCGTTATGCTGTGAGGCAACCATACAGATGTGCCATCATCTAGTTCAACACTACCGTAATTACCATAAGCAACTTGCCAATTGCGGCAACCTCGGCAATAGCTTTCAAGGGTATTAACCAATCCTTTTTCAGTTAGGGTGAATTTATCACCGTCCAGCGGTAGTCCTTTTACCCAAGACAACAGTGATTCCACCGGAATGACCATTCCCGTAATCTGATAAATAAGTGGTTCTGGTAAAGCATCAACGTACGTTTCACCGTCAGCCTCTAATACCGACTGCTGCTGGGTAACATTAAGGTTTACCAGACTTACCCCTAAAAAATTGGTTAATCGAAAATCAAAATCACCGGAATCGTTTTTCCAGACTAAATTAAGGCTGGCCGCTTCCTTTCCTTGGCGAAATGCAATTTTTCCGCGCATTTGCCACTGATGTACTTCAGCAACTTTTTCAAGTTGGGCCGTGAGGTTTACCGCGTTTTCTGGGCCTTTGGGAGCGGTTGTGCATGCGCTCAGTACGAAGCAGAGAAACAACAGTAGGGAAATAAAGCGAATCATTAAGGCGCGTTACCTGTATAAAAATAAAACACATTTAATTGTGACATTATGGGAACACAGTTTCACCAACACTTTCAATCATTTTGGGTTTTTCGTACAATGCCGCTCCGACGTTGCCAGCACAGATTTTAATGACTTTACTCGCCCTCGGTATTAACCACAAAACAGCACCAGTAGCACTTCGCGAAAAAGTGGCCTTTACACCAGATTCTCTGGTGGAAGCGCTTGCGAGTTTAAAAAAGCTGGAAGGCGTAGATGAGTCTGTCATTGTATCGACCTGTAACCGCACTGAGCTATACGTCAATACTCAAGACGACACCGGCCAAAAGCTTCTACAATGGTTAAGTGACTTCCATCACTTGGATGTAGAAGAGATTGCCAATAACAGCTATGTGCTCGCGCAGGATGAAGCGGTAAAGCACATTATGCGTGTAGCCAGCGGACTTGATTCACTGATTTTGGGTGAACCTCAAATCTTAGGTCAGGTGAAGCAGGCGTTTGGTGATGCAAAACACTCAGGTATGGTGAGCAGCGAATTTGATAAGCTGTTTCAACATACGTTTTCGGTGGCGAAGCGAGTTCGCAGTGAAACAGATATAGGTGCAAACGCGGTAAGCGTGGCATATGCAGCCGTTCAGTTGGCCAAGCATATATTCGCTGAACTACCAAAACGTTCAGTGTTATTAGTGGGAGCTGGCGAAACCATTGAGCTTGTGGCTCAACATTTGAAAGAGCAGGGCGTGAGCTGTTTGGCGGTGGCGAATAGAACCGTAGCCCGCGCAGAGGCCTTAGCCGAAACACTAGATGCGAGTGTGTTTACCTTATCGCAAGTGCCAGAGCACTTAAAAGACTTTGATATCGTGATAAGCTCTACCGCTAGCCAACTGCCCTTAATTGGCAAGGGGATGGTGGAGAAAGCCCTTAAACAGCGCAAAAATATGCCGATGTTTTTGGTGGACTTGGCGGTACCACGAGATATTGAGTCAGAGGTTAACGAGCTAGGCGATGCCTATCTTTATACTGTTGATGACCTGCAGCATATTGTTCAGAAGAATTTAGAAAACCGCGAGCAAGCAGCAAAAGAAGCCGAAAAGCTCATAGACAAACAAGCTGGCGACTACATGACGTGGAAGCAGTCGCAGCAATCGATAGATTTAGTAAGACAGTATCGCCAAAAAGGCATGGCACAGCGTGACGATATTGTGGAAAAAGCCAAAGCGCAATTAGCGGAAGGTAAAAATGCCGAAACGGTATTAGAAGAAATGGCGTATAAATTAACCAATACGCTATTGCACCCAACAACCTTAGCGTTACGCGAGGCTGCCATGCACGATGACCCGGCATTGAGCCGATGGATGGGACAGGCATTAGATTTATCTGACTTTTCGTCAGACGATAATAAATAAGGTAATAAAAAGCATATGAAAGAGTCGGTAGTTAGGAAACTCGAACACTTAGTCGAGCGTTTCGAAGAAGTTCAGGCGTTGTTAGGCGACCCTGGAGTTATCGGCGATCAAGATAAGTTTCGCAACTTGTCAAAAGAGTTTAGTCAGCTAGAAGATGTAGTGGCAGGCTTCAATGCTTATCAGCAAGCACAAGAAAACTTGGCTTCAGCGCAGGAAATGTTGAACGAAGATGACGCTGAAATGCGCGAGATGGCACAGGAAGAGATGAAAGAAGCCAAGGCGGAAATTGAACGCCTTGAAACTGAACTTCAGGTGCTACTTCTGCCTAAAGATCCTAACGATGACAACAACTGTTTCTTGGAAATTCGCGCAGGTGCAGGTGGTGACGAAGCGGCAATATTCGCAGGTGACTTGTTCCGCATGTACAGCCGTTATGCCGAAAGTCGTGGCTGGCGTGTAGAGTTGGTTAACGCCAATGAAGGTGAGCACGGCGGTTATAAAGAGGTCATTGCGAATGTTAGCGGCGATGGCGTGTACGGCGTATTGAAATTCGAGTCGGGCGGTCACCGCGTACAGCGTGTACCAGAAACCGAATCACAAGGCCGTATCCATACCTCGGCATGTACCGTGGCGGTATTACCAGAAATTCCAGAGTCGCAGGCAATTGAAATTAATCCTGCAGAGCTTCGCATCGATACCTTCCGTGCATCAGGTGCGGGTGGTCAGCACGTTAACAAAACCGACTCGGCGATTCGTATTACTCACTTGCCAACAGGCTTGGTAGTGGAATGTCAGGACGAGCGTTCACAGCACAAAAACCGTGCGAAAGCGATGTCGGTACTTCAAGCGCGCTTAAATCAGATTGAAGAAGAAAAGCGAGCAGCAGAAGAGGCTTCTACTCGTAAGAGCTTAGTCGGTAGCGGTGACCGCTCTGAGCGAATTCGTACTTATAACTTCCCGCAGGGACGTGTAACCGACCACCGTATCAACCTGACTATTTATCGTTTAGACGAAGTAGTGGAAGGTGATCTGAAACAGCTTATCGACCCAATTTTGCAAGAGCATCAGGCCGATCTACTGGCCTCTCTTTCTGACGAATAACGCTGTCTTGTTACACAAACTGTTTATAGAAAAACAATGCGCATAGACAACGCCTTAGCATGGGCTGCTGAGCAACTAGAGGGTGGGGAGTCACCCTCTGTTGATGCAAAAGTCATGTTGGCGAACATTCTAGGTAAGTCACAAACTTATCTATTCACATGGCCTGATAAAACCTTGGATGCCGACCAGAAAGCGCAATTTGAAGCGGATGTGGCCAAGCGTAAACGGGGTGAGCCCGTGGCGTATATTATCGGCAAGCGTGATTTCTGGACCCTGTCACTGTTTACCTCGCCAGATACATTAATTCCACGACCGGATACAGAAGTATTGGTTGAGCACGTGCTTAATTGGGCAAATCAACAATCCTCTGCATCCCTATCAATCTGTGATTTGGGAACCGGTACGGGCGCCATTGCGCTGGCATTAGCGAGCGAACTGCCAGAAACATCCGTTACTGGCGTAGACTACCAAGAGGGGGCGGTGAAGCTTGCTACCCGCAATGCTCAAGCTAATAGCATAGCCAATGCGCATTTTGTGCAAAGTGACTGGTTTAGTGCGCTGGCAGGTCAAACCTTCGACATTATTGTTTCAAACCCACCTTACATAGAAGAATCCAGTCCATACCTTAATGAGGGCGATGTGCGTTTTGAGCCTAAAACAGCATTAACTTCGGGTAGTGATGGTCTAGACGACATTAAACACATAATCAATAACGCACCTCAATACCTCAATAAAGGCGCGCTGCTCGCATTCGAACACGGTTTTGACCAAGGGGCAGCGGTTAACGCTTTGCTTGCAGATGCGGGATTTATAGACGTCAAAACTATTAAAGACTACGGCGACAATGACCGTGTAACGCTAGGACAGTGGCAGTAGGTTTTAACCTTCAAAGAAGTTATCTTTTCTGTAGTTATCAAAATTTAATTGCAAACTTGCTTATATTTTGTTTTACATTAGTATCTATTAAGCGGTTGTAAGACCTCAAAAAGCGCTAGAATATACCAATCTGCATAGATAATTACCCACTCAGCGAGAGTTAAAATGTTCGTAATCGCGGCGTGTTACCGTAGTTATAGTGGTTCTACATCAAGGTGACACAACAAAGAGTACGGACATTTTAAACTCGCCCTTCGGGAAGGTCTGGCAAGCTTCCTAGCTGCATTCTGGGAATTTAAAAGGGAACAGCCATTCCTGCATTCCCACGCTTTGCTAGGAAACTTGCCAGCGCCTTCTGAATGGGCAATTATCTATGCGGATTGGTATTGAACAATCTCTTACACTACAGGACGTACCAGATGAATGATGACTTTCTTTTCGCAGAAGATGACGATGAAAATGAAGTAGATGATCTGGGTAGCTGGAAAGTACTCATTGTTGATGATGAACCCGAAGTACACGCCGTTACCAAGCTGGCGCTAAATGACTTTAGTTTAAATGGCAAAACCCTTGAGTTTGTTAGTGCCTATAGCGGAGAGGAAGCGAAGGCCATTTTCAAAACCCATGATGATATCGCCGTTGTGTTACTTGATGTTGTTATGGAGACTGATGACGCCGGTCTTAAAGTGGCGGAGTATGTTCGTAACGAATTAGACAATCATTTCACGCGTATTATTTTGCGTACTGGTCAACCTGGCCAAGCCCCTGAAAAAGATGTCATCATTAATTACGACATCAACGACTACAAGTCGAAAACCGAACTGACCGCGCAAAAACTTTTTACTGTTATCATTGCAGCGCTCCGCTCATATCGAGATATTATCGTTATCGAAGAAAATAGACGCGGCCTTGAAAAAATTATAGATGCGTCTGTGGATTTATTTTCCTCCCGTTCCCTCGAAAAGTTCATGCAGGGCATCATTCAACAGCTGGCATCTATTCTGGGCTGTTCAAAGGATGCAGCCTACATTACTACAGCGGTGGCAACCACATCGCGTACTATTAATACCAGCAACAACAAACTGGGTGACGACGAACTATATGTTTTTGCTGGCAACGGTGAGTACGCCAGTAAGGAAGGGGTGCCTTTAAAAGACGCGATTAGCGCACAAGAATATGCCCTGTGCGCAAGAGCCATGCGCGATAAGCAAATTGTTTATGCAGAAGATCACGTTGTGGCTTATTGCAACAGTAAAAGCCACAATGGCGCACTCTTGTACTTGTCAGGATTGCCGAGACGAATAGGGGAAAGTGATCGTCATCTGGTAAAACGCTTTTCAGACAGTGTTCAGCTTGCTTTTGACAACGTACTTAAAACCGTAGATGTTGAAGCGACGCAGAAAGAAATAATTGAGCGTTTAGGTCGAGCGTTAGAGCATGAGTCAAATGCATCAAATAATCTCACAAGAATGGTTGAAATGGCGCAACTGTTGGCAGAAAAGGTTGGGCTGAACGAGCAAGACATCCACGCATTACGCCTTGCCGTGCCACTCCATGATATTGGGACGTCTATAGTGCCTAAATCTATTTTGCACAAAACGACGCCGTTAACCGAAGAGGAAGTATTTAAAATACGTCAGCATGCTGAATTTGGTTACCAGATTTTGCGAGATTCAAGCCGGCCCACTATCCAACTTGCAGCAATGTTAGCAAAGCAGCATCACGAACGCTGGGATGGAAAGGGATATCCAGACGGGCTTAAAGGCGAAGAAATTGATATAAAAAGCCGTGTTGCCACGTTAGTTGATGTGTTTGATGCACTGTTAAACGCAAGGCCGTATAAGCCAGCGTGGACAATTGATAAGGTTGAAGCCGTATTGAAAGAGGAAAGTGGCAAGCACTTCGACCCTGATTTAGTTCAGTGTATGCTAAATGACCTTCCGGCCTTTATGGCAATTCAAGCTCAATTCCCTGACGCATAATGATTTATTTCTCCGTTATTTACGTACTGTAATACGTTACAATAACAGCCTTTAAACAGGCGCCATAATTAAAACCAAGGCAGGTGCTACATGCACCTGTTTTTTTGAGTCTGCTACTCGTATTCTGAGTCTGTTGAATTTTGCATTGCTGTAAAACTAAATCGGCTCAATTAACACCTGTGATAAAGTAACCAGAAGCAGCCTTACTATCTAATAAGAACAGGAACACATTATGTACATGATGGCTAAACACCTTCACATGACCGCCGTTGGCTTGAGCATATTATTTTTTGTCTTTCGCTTTATATGGAGTCAATTCGACGCTACAGCACTTAGCAAAAAATGGGTTAAAATTCTCCCTCATATCATTGATACCGTGCTATTAGCCAGCGCAATTTGGCTATGCATTATTTTATCTCAATATCCTTTAGTTAATGCATGGCTCACATTTAAAGTTGTGGGCGTGGTGCTGTACATAGTGTTTGGATTGTTTGCATTGAAAAAAGCCAAAACAGCGTTAGGCAAATGGAGCATTTTCGTAGCAGCGCTTGTTGTGCTTATGGCAACGGCTATGGTTGCTGTAACCAAACAACCTCTTTTTTAAGATTTAATTGGAAATAGATAATGTCTGAATCTCAACAGATTATTAATGTAGGTAACGTTGACGTTGCCAACCACTTGCCGTTTGTTCTGTTCGGTGGAATGAACGTACTTGAGTCTCGCGATCTCGCTATGCGTATTGCAGAACACTATGTTGAAGTAACGCAAAAGCTCAATATTCCGTACGTTTTTAAAGCCTCGTTTGATAAAGCGAACCGTTCATCTGTGACTTCTTACCGTGGGCCTGGCATGGAAGAAGGGTTGCGTATTTTTGAAGAAATTAAGTCGACCTTTAACGTTCCGCTTATCACTGATGTGCACGAACCGCACCAAGCAGCTCCCGTAGCTGAAGTGGTGGATGTAATTCAACTGCCTGCTTTCTTGGCGCGCCAAACCGACCTTGTGGTTGCAATGGCAAAAACCGGTAGCGTTATCAATGTGAAAAAGCCTCAATTCTTAGCACCGCATGAAATGCGTCACATCATAGGAAAACTAGGCGAAGCGGGGAACGATAAGGTTATTCTTTGTGAGCGTGGTAGCTGCTTTGGATATAACAATTTAGTTGTGGACATGCTTGGCATGGACGCAATGAAAGAATATGCCCCAGTAATATTTGATGCGACTCACGCACTTCAAATGCCGGGTGGCCGTGCGACGTCTGCAGATGGTCGTAGAGCGCAAGCTGCACAGTTGGCCAGAAGTGGTATGGCATTAGGTTTGGCAGGGCTATTTATAGAAGCGCATCCTAATCCTGATGAAGCACTATGTGATGGGCCTTGCGCACTGCCGTTGGCAAAATTAGAGCCTTACTTGCAGCAGATGAAAGCACTAGATGAATTGGTGAAAGGTTTTGACGCGTTAGATACAAGTAATACCTAAGCTAGTATTTGATGGCGTATGCCGGTGCAAGCACCGGCATGCGTATCAGGTGTGTGAGTTGCTTATTCCGCTTCAGAAACGTTTACGCGCTCTTCACCTTTTGTCATTGCTAATAAGTTCTTGTGAAGCTGAACTTGCGTCTCTTCAGCTAAAATCGCTTTAGACTGCTTTTTCACAACAATGTGCGCATCGTTTTCTGGCAGTACTTCGGCCATTTTTACGCTGGTCATTGCTGTGTTGATTAACGATTGTAGATTGATCTTTTCTGGTTGTGCGTTAGCATTTGCAGCAGCGCTTACAAAAGCCATTACAGAAACACTAGCTAAAAGTAATTTTTTCATTTTCACACCTAATAAAAATAATTAAATAATTGTTGATGAATGTTAAAATGTTTAACAAATGTTCATCATAAAATGCTGAAATTAAAAGTTCTTTTTTAATTTCGGGTAAATTATAGTCAGTGGGTGGTGAAAAATAAAACGAGTAAAAGTATGGGTTGTCATTAGAAAAACTAATGAATTTGTCATGCTTCGGTCACACTGGATTAAAAACGATATATGCATCGACGTTTACCCCCTCTCAACGCCTTGAAATCGTTTGAAGCGGCTGCTCGCCATTTGAGCTTTACTAAGGCTGCCGATGAGCTGTTTGTTACGCAAGCTGCCGTTAGCCACCAGATAAAAGCGCTTGAAGATTTCTTATCGATGAAGCTATTTCTTCGAAGAAATAGAACCCTGCTTCTAACCGAAGAAGGTCAAGCTTATTTTCTTGAGCTAAAAGATATCTTCAAAAACTTACAAGATGCGACAGAAAGGCTACTTGCGAAGGGCAGTAAAGGTGCTATCACGGTAGCGATGCCGCCCAGCTTTGCGAGCCAATGGCTGGTACCCCGTATTCATAAGTTTAGTTTGGCGCATCCAGACATCGACGTACGCATCAAGGCAGTTGATTTCGATGAAGGCTTCTTAGAAGACGATGTAGACGTTGCGATATATTACGGTAAAGGTCGTTGGGCTGGTCTTCAAGCCGACCAGCTACATCGAGAGTTTCTTACTCCGCTTTGCTCTCCAATGCTTTTTCAAGGCCCCAAACCTTTATCCAGCCTGTCTGACTTACGGCACCACGTGTTGCTTCACGACTTAAGCCGTACTGCATGGAAAAATTGGTTGAAGCATGTAGGTGTGGTTGGCGTAAACGTTAACCAAGGACCGGTTTTTAGTCACTCCATGCTAGTTTTGCAAGCCGCTGCACTCGGTCAAGGCATTGCGTTGGGTAACACGGTACTTGCAAGGCCGGAAATTGAAGCGGGAAGGCTAGTTATGCCGTTTGAAGAACGAGTGGAGAGTCGCGATGCGTTTTATCTCGTGTGTGAGGAATCACAGGCTGAACTCGGTAAGATTGCGGCATTTAGAGACTGGATCTTAGCGCTGGTCGAAGCTGAACAAGAGGACTTGTTGTAATATGACTAAGTTGAACACCATTGCTGAGCAGCCTAGTTTTGACATTGAATTGCATGAAGCCGATAAGCCCTTAGCGTGTTTGATACTAGGCCATGGAGCCGGCGCCGGTAAGGAGCATGAGTTCATGCAAGACATTGCGAAGGAACTTGTTGCTAGAGGTATATCAACCGTTCTTTTTAACTTTCCCTATATGCAAACCATAAAAGCTACCGGTAAGCGTAGGCCTCCCGATAAAGCCGATAAACTTATGTCACATTTTACTGCGGTGATTGAAACCTGCAGCAAAGATAACAAAGCCTTGCATAACTTGCCTGTGTTCATCGGTGGAAAGTCGATGGGCGGGCGTATGGCGACCATGGTGTACGAAGCGGTGAGCAATGTAAAAGGCGCGATAGCGCTGGGCTATCCGTTCCATCCTCCTGGTAAGCCAGAAAAAACACGCACCGACCATCTGCAAACGGCGTCTAAGCCTTTGCTTATTATTCAGGGAGAACGAGATACCTTTGGTACAAAGAGCGAAGTAGAGGATTACAAAAAGCGCAGCGTATTATCTACAGAGATTGAATGCGCCTATTTAGACGACGGCGATCACAGTTTTAAGCCTCGCAAAGCAAGTGGCAAAACGCAGGAAGAACATATTGTTACCGCTGCCACGCTTACCGCTTCTTTTATTGAAGCCCATTTAAATAATTAATGATGAATTAGAAATCAGAGCGAAAGACTAATTTAATGAAAACTGAAAAACTTGGGTTTGCCACCGTTGCTAAACCTTATCTTATTGCAGGCGCATTGCTAGCGGGCCTTTCGGTCATATTAGGTGCGTTCGGCGCACATGGATTAAAAAGCGTGTTAACTGCACAGCAGCTCAACACCTTTGAAATTGGCGTGCGTTATCAAATGTATCACGCATTAGCCTTGCTGCTTTTACCTGCGCTGTCAGGCGTTATCTCATCGACGTGGGCTAATCGGGTAGCGTTTTGTTTCGTTACCGGAACTGTGTTGTTTAGTGGAAGTTTATACGCGCTAGGAATAAGCAGCATAAAATGGTTTGGCCCGATAACCCCTTTGGGTGGCATGTTCTTTATTATTGGATGGGTGTTGTTAGTGATTGGACTGATAAAAGGTCATGATTTAAATAAGAAACAAAAAGAAGAGCAGAACAAAGCTCACCACACGCCGGGGAAAGGTAATGTCTAACACCAGTATTTTGGGTTATTGCCGACCTGGGTATGAAAACGATACGGCTAACGAACTTACATCTCGATATGGTGAAGCCCAATGTTATGGCTACCCAGTGTCGAAGAAGAACAGTGGCTTTGTACTTTATCACTTATATGATGGCTCGCAGCTAGAGCAAACCATTACTCAGTTTGCTGTTCACGACAGTATTTTTCCTCGTCAGCTGGTGGCAGTTTTTGCCACTCTTACCGATATAGAAAAAGAAGACAGAGTAGGGCAAGTGCTTGAAGCCCTAAAAGAGGTAGAAAAACCATTTCAAATTTTTGGCGCCATAGACGTCGAATACCCAGATACAGAAGAAGGTAAAACCCTCGCAAAGTTCTGCCGGAAGTTTACGGTTCCTCTTCGCCAAGCCCTAAGAAAGGCGGGATGGCTCACCGCAAAGGAAAACTTAGGTAAACCAAAGCTACATATTTTCTTTGAGTCATTTGAGATTTGCCATATTGGCTATACATTACCCAGTCATGCTAGTGGCGATCACTTGGGTATTTGCCGGTTAAAGTTCCCAAGTGATGCGCCGAGCCGCTCGACGCTTAAACTTGAAGATGCTTTAGTGAATATGCTGAGCGACAAACAGCAGGCTAAGGTACTTCGAAGCGGTGGACGTGCCGTGGACCTAGGTGCATGCCCGGGTGGTTGGACATATCAGCTAGTGAAGCGCGGAATGTATGTTGAAGCTATCGACAATGGACTTGTAGCCGATAGTTTAATGAACACGGGCTTGGTTGAACATCACGCGGCAGACGGGTTTACCTATCGACCACAATTTGGTCGTGTAGATTTGCTGGTATGTGATATGATAGAGCAACCCGATAGGGTAGCTAAATTGATGGGTGATTGGTTAGTTAAGCACTGGGCAACGCACGCAATATTCAATTTAAAGTTACCTATGAAACAACGTTATGAAACTGTAGTTGAAGCCATGACGTTGCTAAGAGGCCGATTAAATGCCTTGGAAGATGCATTTGCGGTGAAGGTGAGGCATCTCTACCACGACAGAGATGAAGTTACAGTAACAATTGTTCGCACTTCAAAAGATGAGGTGTGATTTTGTTATTTTTCAAAAAAGTGTCATTAATTAATAAGTTGTTGATACTTAAAGAAAAGAATTAATGGTGGCGCGGATTTTAGCAAACGAATTTAAGGTTTATGCTAAAAAAGGTGTAAATCTGGTATAGAAATCCTTTATAATCCGGCCGTTTTTTTACTCTGAACCAATGAAAGTGAACTAATGTCAGACTTATCTCATTACAGAAACATTGGTATTTTCGCCCACGTAGACGCGGGTAAAACTACCACAACAGAACGTATCTTGAAGCTTACTGGTAAAATCCATAAAACTGGTGAGGTTCACGATGGTGAATCAACAACTGACTTCATGGAGCAGGAAGCTGAGCGTGGTATTACCATCCAGTCAGCGGCAACAACCTGTTTCTGGAAAGATCATCGCATGAACATCATCGATACTCCGGGACACGTTGACTTTACAGTTGAAGTATATCGTTCACTTAAAGTACTAGACGGCGGTATCGGTGTATTCTGTGGTTCTGGCGGTGTTGAGCCTCAGTCAGAAACTAACTGGCGTTATGCTAACGAATCAGAAGTTGCGCGTGTAATCTTCGTAAACAAACTAGACCGTATGGGTGCAGACTTTTACCGTGTAGTTGGCCAAGTTAAGAAAGTACTTGCTGCTAACCCACTAGTAATGACGCTTCCAATCGGTATCGAAGACGAGTTTACAGGTGTTGTTAACCTTCTAGATATGAAAGCGTACATCTGGGACGATTCAGGTCTTCCTGAAAACTACGAAGTTGTAGATATCCCAGCAGATATGGTTGATAAGGCTAACGAGTACCGTGAGCAACTAATCGAAACTGCTGTTGAGCAAGATGACGACCTAATGATGGCTTACATGGATGGTGAAGAGCCGTCTCTAGAAGACATCAAGCGTTGTATCCGTAAAGGTACTCGTGACCTAGCGTTCTTCCCAACATACTGTGGTTCTGCATTTAAGAACAAAGGTATTCAGCTAGTTCTTGACGCGGTTGTAGACTTCCTACCTTCTCCAACAGAAGTTGATCCACAAGATCTAACTGACGAAGAAACGGGTGAGCCTACTGGTGAAGTTGCAACAGTATCTGTTGACGAGCCGTTCCGTGCACTTGCGTTCAAAATCATGGACGACCGTTTCGGTGCCCTTACGTTTATCCGTATCTACTCTGGTAAGCTAAACAAAGGCGACACTATTCTTAACAGCGCAACGGGTAAAACTGAGCGTATCGGCCGTATGGTTGAGATGCACGCTGATGAACGTACTGAACTTACTTCAGCACAAGCAGGTGACATCCTAGCTGTTGTTGGTATGAAGAACGTTCAAACTGGTCACACACTATGTGATCCTAAGCACCCATGTACACTAGAGCCAATGATCTTCCCTGAGCCAGTAATCTCGATTGCTGTTAAGCCAAAAGACAAAGGCGCTAACGAAAAGATGTCTATCGCTATCGGTAAACTAGTAGCAGAAGACCCATCTTTCCAAGTTGAAACTGACGAAGATTCTGGCGAAACCATCCTTAAAGGTATGGGTGAGCTTCACCTAGATATCAAAGTAGACATCTTGAAGCGTACTTACGGCGTTGAGCTAGAAGTTGGTCAACCTCAAGTTGCTTACCGTGAAACTATCACACAAGCAGTTGAAGACAGCTACACGCACAAGAAGCAGTCTGGTGGTTCTGGTCAGTTCGGTAAGATTGATTACCGCATCCGTCCGGGCGAAACTAACTCTGGCTTCAAGTTCACATCTACTGTTGTGGGCGGTAACGTTCCTAAAGAATTCTTCCCTGCAATCGAAAAAGGTTTTGCAGGTATGATGGAAGTAGGTCCTCTAGCGGGCTACCCAGTACTAGACGTTGAAGTTGAGCTATTCGACGGTGGTTTCCACGCAGTTGACTCATCAGCAATCGCGTTCGAAATTGCAGCGAAAGGTGCATTCCGTCAGTCAATGCCAAAAGCAGGTCCTCAAATTCTTGAGCCTGTGATGAAAGTTGACGTATTCAGCCCAGAAGACAACGTTGGTGACGTAATCGGTGACCTTAACCGTCGTCGTGGTATGATCAAAGACCAAGAAGCTGGCGCTACTGGCGTTCGTATCAAGGCTGACGTACCTCTATCTGAGATGTTTGGTTACATCGGTCACTTACGTACTATTACATCTGGTCGTGGTCAGTTCTCTATGGAATTCAGCCACTACTCAGCATGTCCTCAGAACGTAGCTGACAAAGTAATTGAAGAAGCAAAAGCACGTAAAGCTGCTAAGTAATTAGCCTTTGCGAACGTAAGCTGACCTTGGGTTAGCTTACGCTTCAAGAAATACTAAAAAGCCGGTCGCATGACCGGCTTTTTTTATGTCGAGTGTCCCATCCTGAAATACGTTTAGTACATCTTATATGGCAGAAACTTACCTGACATAACTACGCTGACACGGTCACCTTTAGGATCGTTTTCGCGCTGTAAATCCATAGAAAAATCAATGGCACTCATGATGCCGTCGCCAAACTCTTCATGAATTAATTCCTTTAATGTAGTGCCATACACACTCACTAATTCATACCAGCGGTAAATAAGTGGGTCGGTAGGGACTTCTGTGGGTAACGAGCCTTTGTAAGGCACGATTTGAAGCCAGGCAATCGCTTCGTCGGTAAGCTCAAGTAACTCACCCACGGCTTCAGCTTGCTGTTTTGTCATGGCCATTTGTCCTAAGCAAGCTGCTGTACTCCATTCTTTTGATTGACCAACAACTTCGGCAATCTGGCTCCACTTTATGCCTTTTAAAATTTTGGCTGACTGGATCATGTCGGTAACTTGGGTTCTCGATGTAATCATTTACATTTCCTTAAAGGGTTAGTTAAACAAAATGAGCGTAACTAGATTGCTAAAAATAAGTGCCAGTATTAGCACCTTGTACACAAAAAGAGGGTGTCGTTTTACTAACGGCTCGTACGCCGTATGTTGTGATGGATTTGGGTAGCGAAGCGAAAAAAGAAACTCAGATAGTGAAGAAAATCGCTTATCAGGGTTCACATGCAAAGCACGTTTAAGGGCGCTATCAACCCAATTAGGTATTGGTCGATTAGGAGCCAGTGCGGTTTGGTATTTTAACTTTTTCTGCTCGGCCAGCGTGCGACAGTGAGCGAGCTTTGTGCCATAGGGGTAACGCCCGCACAAAAGATAGTAGGTGAGTACGGCTAAGGAGAACAGATCAGAGCGCTCTGTGCCAACATTTCCTAAAAAGTATTCAGGTGCGGAAAAAAGTGCAGCGCCAGGAATAGGTGTGTCACTATAGAGGCTTGGGGCATCGGCTAAGGCTGCTGAACCCAAATCTATAATTGTACACTGCCCTTGTTCGCTAATAATAATATTGTCGGGGCGTATATCCCTATGAACAATGCCCTGACGGTGCATTGCCTGTAAACCTTTACCAACCTGCTCGATTATATTTCTAACTTGCTCTAATGGCGGCGTAGGATTATCAACAGCCCATTGAGCTAGCGTTTGACCTTGTACATATTCACTTACGCTGTAAAAAGCAGAAGGAGAGTACGGTAAACCCAAATCAGTAAACGTTGGGCTTTTAATAACGTGTGCCGAATTAATCCGTCTCGAAAACCAGCTCTCTATTAGGAACCCATTAATCATTTCTGGTGATAGGGTAAAATCGGTAGCCGGCGTTTTTACAACCACAGGGCTTTTTGTGTGCGTAGCTTCACAAGACGAACTGGTGGCAATAAAGACATGGCTTCGGGCCGACGTATAAAGCTGTCGTTCTAGCTTCAGTCCATCAACATCATCACCCGTTTTGAAGTTTGCGGCAGCAGAGTCTTCGCATACTTGTTCATCAGACTGCTGATTTGAGTAATGAATCGCAGCATCAGAAACCTCAGAATTGGTTATCAGTTGGTCGCCCAATGACCTGTTAAGTACAGATGAATGGGGTGAAGTTGAAACGCCTGTATACAGTGGGTGTCTGTGATCGTCTAGGCCATCATGGCTAGCTACAAGAACCTTTACGAGAAGTAAGGTGAGGTTGTCATCGCTTCCTCTAGTAAATGCCTCATGTACTACCAACGCAGCTTGGTTTTCAGAAAGCGTATCGGCCTCACTGATTTTCATAAGAATGGTGGGTAGCGAAACAAACTCATAAACCCCGTCGCTACTTATCGAAAACGTGCTCGATGAGTTGAGGGTGAGTGTTGTGTGGTCGATGTCTATATGTGCTTGAACGCCTAATGCTTTAGTAAGATAACTCTGCGAAGGCTCACTTTCCGATACTTTACGATGAGGTTTTGTGAGTAAGACAGGCGACTGTGCGTTCTTAGAAATAGCCTGAATTTGACAATCCCCCACATGAAATACATCCATGTGATTGCCTGTTACCACCGCCACTGTTAACGTGCACACATAACCTTTTTCTGGTGTATAGCAGAAGGGACTTCTTTGCGTACGTGTGTAAAGCAGCGCGTTTATCTCTTTAATAATGGTTTCAGCGCGCGTCTTAACCGACCATTGTTCCGGCGCCATATTAAACAGTTTAATAAACTGACTGGTAGCAAAGTCGCTAGCAACTTGGCTAACCGTACTGCTACTTACACCGTCGGCGATAACAAAAACGCTGCTTTGATCTGGGTTATCAGAAACATGAAAAGCGTATGCATCTTGGTTTATCGCTTTAACGCCGGCTGTAGAAAATGCACTTACACTGAGCGTGTTAGCTGGTGGGTTAATTGGGGCGTTTAACGCGGCTCGCTCATTCATGTTTAATTGCTTCTTACCTGCATATTTAATTATGAGCCCAATTAGTTATTTCCAAGGAAACGGATAACGCCATCATGACGTGTCTTGTAGGGACAAGGCATGATGGCTTTAAGATAAGCGCCTTAATTAAATAGGCAGTGTTTGCGATGCAGCGGCTTTATCAACAGGGATAGTACGTTTGGGTAGCGTCTTAACGTGGGTGGTGTACAGGGTTAGTCCAGTAAAGGCGAGGCCACCAACAAGATTTCCAAGTGCAGTTGGGATCTCGTTCCAAATGAAGTAGTCCATAACCGAGAAGTCGCCGCCCATAATAAGGCCAAATGGGAAAAGGAACATGTTTACTACTGAGTGCTCAAAACCCATAAAGAAGAACAGCATGATTGGCATCCACATGGCTAGTACTTTTCCGCTAACGTGAGTTGAAATCATTGCACCCACTACGCCTAGCGACACCATCCAGTTACACAACATGCCGCGAATAAAAATGGTGAACCAGCCTGCAACGCCGTGTTCTGCGTAGCCCAATGTACGAGCTTCGCCAATGCTGGCTACCTTAGTCGCGATGGCACCGCCATCCACGTTATACCCCATGGTAAAAATAAACGACATCATAAAGGCCACGGTTAATGCGCCGCCAAAGTTACCTAAAAATACTAATCCCCAATTTCGTAGAATTTGTTTTGGCGTGACGCCAGGTCGCTGTGCAAGCCAAGCGAGTGGGGTAAGTACAAACACGCCGGTTAATAGGTCAAACCCCATAAGGTAGAGCATACAAAAGCCCACTGGGAATAACACTGCGCCAAGAAGAAACACGCCGGTTTGAACGGCAATGGTAACGGCAAAAACAGCGGCTAGGGCCAATATTGCACCTGCCATATAAGCGCGAATTAGAGTATCTCGTGTAGACATATAAATTTTGGCTTCGCCTGCATCTACCATCTTGGTTGCAAACTCAGCGGGGAGAAGATAAGCCATGGTTTCACCTCACGTTGTCGTTATTAATAAGTTGTCATCTGTGTGTTGGCGTTTACTGTTTCAATGCGTTCCAGAAGATCAAAAAAAGGCGTCCGCAGCGCTCTCGTAAGAAAGAACTGGGGACGCCTTTGTCCGAAACTCATGCATTGTGGTAGCTAACAAATAAACCGTCGGTTATGTGTACGCCTTTGTACTCTAAAGCCCGTTGGCAACTAATACTTGTATAAGCGCCTTCGTACTTTTGTTATCCATTTGTACAAAGCTAAAAAAGTGCCAATAACCAAAATGTATGTAAATGCGTTATTTATTGCTTTTAAAAACAATGCTTTGTATAAATTCATGGCTGTGTTGATAGACGCTCGCGCCAAGGCACTATTAATTAGTCTGCACTAAAAAGGGGGGGAGTGTGAGTGTTTAAGGTGCAACCGGTTTAACCATTTCCTACTTTAATGCCTGTTTTAACATTTTTAACTGACGCTTCATGGCTGGATAAACTTTTGTCTCTTGTGTTCGATGTGCGTATTCTTCATGCTCAAATAGTTCACACAGAAGTGTTAGTGCCTTGGTAGCATCTTCGTTTATCAAAGGGTTAACTTCACTCATAAAGGCGGACAAGGTTTTATTCCCTCTTTCTTTTCCTGTTTTAGCTTCAACGCATTTTATTGCGTTTAGTAGAACTCTGTGTGAGGGCGATAGTGTGTTGCGATGCGTTTTGGGTAAAAAATAAAGTGCTAAAATAAGCCCAATTAGGCCAATGGCGGAAAGAAAAACAACTCGCATTTTTTGCGGCGTTAGCGAGCCTAGTAATTCTTCAAGCATGTTGGTTTGCGCAGTATTGTCAAAGCCCAGTACCCATTTACTCCACGAGTAATCGAGCTGTTGAAACCAGCTTTGTAATGTTGCAAAAATAGCAGCGTTGCTAAGGTCGCCCAAAATACTGGCTTTACGAGACTCCCCAAGCTCTTCCAGCGCACGTTCAAGCCCGAAGGTTAAGCGTGACGGTGCCACCATACTCGTTGGGTCGTGTCGAATCCACACACCATCAATAAAAGCTTCCACCCACGCATGTGCATCGTACTGCCTTATTTGAAGCACATTGTCATTAAGTGCGCTTCCGCCCTGGTAGCCTGTCACCATTCTTGCCGGTACCCCTGCGGCGCGAAGCACATACACCATGGCGCCTGCGTAATGGGCACAAAAACCTGAGCGTTCTTCAAATAAAAAACGGTCGATGGGGTCGGTAGGCATGGCGTTCGGCGATAGGGTGTAGCGGAAGCCCCCTTGATTAAATTCACGCATTAGTGCGCTAACTATTTGCTGTGCGCTTGAGTATTGTTTGGCAAGTCTCTGTCCCCATGCTCTGGCTTGAGGGTTGCCATTCATGGAAACCTGAAGGTTTAGTTGCGATTCAAAATTTCCTATTCCGCTAGTGATTTGAGCAGTTGGATAGTAGCGCAGATAAAACGCTTTTTTACTGGATATTGGGCTATTCGCCCTTAACGTAAAATCAAAAAGACTTCTTACGAAAATACTGTTCTCGCGGTTGTTGGGGGTCGAAGGCGCTAACGCAAACAGCCACGTTTGCTGTGTGGGTTCCACGATCAATTCATAACTTATCACTTGAGGCGTATTTTCCTCGGCCAGAGCTGACAAGGGTGTTGGCTTGCCCATGTAAGCTAGCTGCTGCTCTGCCTGTTTGCGCTTGTCGCTAATAGACCAGGTTTTCCCGTCAAAATGTTCTAAGGTCATAGCGCGCCAATACCTGGACGGTGCAACAGGGACTGCTTCTGCGTTTTCAAATGTGGCGCTGAAAGCCAATTCAGATGAACTTGCAAGTGACGCAATATCACCAGGCGTCACCGTGTCAGAAAGCCCGGTTTCAGTCGACTTTGACGTGGGCATCTGCCAAAGCGGAGGGAGTTGGGGAAGCAGTAAAAACAGTAGCAGCGCGATAGGGAAAGCTTGGACAATAAGCACGGTCACGAATTTAATGCTTTTTGATTTGGGTATTCCTGCACCGTGATAAATGGCAGTCGCGAATAGCAGCAGGGCCAGTATTCCTGTATAGCCAATCCACGCAAATACGCTTAGAGACGAGATAAATCCGCAGCCGATCAAGAACAAACAGGTACATACAATTAAGTGAAAATCTCGTTTTTTCTCAACCAGCATGATTTTGAGCGCGCAAGCGACGGTCAATAGGTTGATCATGCTATCAAGCAATCCTACTGAAAAGCCGAACCACGATAATGCGAACACTGCCAATATCGCCAGCAAGTTAACCGTGCGTGATGTTGGCAAACTATTCAACGCACTAAGGCCTGCGGCCCTCACTATCACAGCACATCCACCTAGCATAATTACCCATGTCATAAGTGGCGCGGTAAGAGAAAAAAGAATAAGAGAGAAAGCTATGCAGAGCATAAGCACAGCCACGGACGTTGGTTGGCTAAACACGCTTTTAACAACGGTTAATTGTGATAAACGGCTTAAGATAGCGGAGTTCATTTCGTTGACCTCGCTCTTTCACTCTTTATGGAAGATATTGAGACCGTTTTATTTGAGGTTGAAGAAGCTTGTGATGAATGCGAATTCAAACAAGCAAGTGCACTAAGACATTCGTGCCTATGTTTTACCCCGCGAGCAGGGGCAATGTTAAGCCCTTTGTACTGTATTCCAAATACCCGGTCTGCGCCTGTCCAAGACAATGTTGCATAGGTAAGTGCCGACACGGCAGTTTCCACATCGATGTTTGAGGGAACTGAAAGTACAAAACTGTCGCTTTGCAAGGAGGTAAAGGATTTCGAAACCCAATTTCCGTTTTTCGCCACATGCTTCCACGATACGCGATTAAGCGGCTGTCCAACTTCGTAATCGTTTAATGCGTAGAAGTCCTCGTTACTTGTAAGGTCGTTAACCTGACTGACGCTATCCGACTCATTAGAACTCGCTACCTTATTAACAGTGACCGGACCTTCTTGAGGTTTTGCATAGACAGTAACCTGTTGGTCAAAATCGAGGTGGGTCCAGCATTTGTATAATCCCAACGGAAAATCGCATGCAATGGTTAGTCTGCCCAGTGCAAATCGCCCCCGTACTGGTATTGGAAGAGGCACGCTGAGGGTTTGCGTTTGTCTTGTATCCGTAACTTCATTGTCGTTTAAAGAAAAGCTGTACGTCTGCTGATCCACTGAGGTGTCTTGATTGCTTGCATGAACAGCGGTTTCCATGGGGCGCGCTGTATTTAGCCACTTTATTGCTAATACACCATTGCACGTTTTCGTTGGCGCTGCCGCGTGAGGGATAACCTGAAGCTGCAATTCACCCTGTAAGTTACAGTGAAATGGACTGGGGGGCGTCGCTTTAAGCGCTAAACGCGCAAAGTTTTGATGAGTGTAAAACAGCGTTAATAGCATAATGCTTAAGCACAAATAGCTAAGCAGCAACATCAAGTTGTTTTGGTAGTTAGTGCCAAGTAAAAACAAACACAGCGATAGAATAATAAAAGACCAACCGAATCCGCTCGGCAATATAAAAATACTGTTTAAGTTGAGGTGATGTTCGTGAGAAGCCGGAACTCGCCTGTCTAACCACTTTAATAGCCTACGTTGTAGGTAATTCGAAAGTGAAGCTGGCATTCTACGCACCTTTAGCGCTCCGAAAATTCATGAATGCTAGGCTGCCAGTGGGTCAATACTATCGAGTAATTTCTGGCTCAGTTTTTCACCGTCAAAAGCATGGGTTTGCTGCCCTTGTGCCAACTGATGTGAAGACAATGTTAGCCTATGAGCGGTAATGGCCACGAAGACGGCCTGTACATCTTCGGGAGTAACATATGATTTTCCGGAAACAAACGCCCAGCCTTTGGCACCTTGTAGTATCGCTCTACTCGCTCGTGGCGATAGGGGGTTAGGGTAATCATTACTTTCTCGACTTTCACTCACCAATCTTAGAATGTAATGAATAATGGCATCGCTGGTATGAATAGCGGCTACCTCTCGTTGCATTTCGCGCAAATTCTCCTCATTTAATATTTGTGCAAGCGGTGCTGATACATCCTGTTGCAATAGCATGGCTTTTTCTGCCTCCCACGCTGGATAGCCCAAAGAGATACGCATAAAGAAACGGTCGAGTTGGGACTCTGGCAAGGGATAAGTGCCCGATTGATAGCTTGGGTTTTGTGTAGCAATAACAAAAAATGGAGAGGGTAGCGCGTGGGTTACACCATCTATACTTACTTGTCGCTCTTCCATCGCTTCTAACAGGGCGCTTTGTGTTTTGGGACTGGCTCTGTTTAGCTCGTCCGCTAACACCACTTGGCTAAAAATAGGGCCGTGTCTAAACGAAAAGCGCTTTGCCTCGTCTTGTTCATTACTATGGAAAATGTTTACGCCCAACATATCTGATGGGAGTAAGTCAGAAGTAAATTGAATGCGAGAATATTGTAGGCCAAAAACTTGGGAAAGCGCATGAGAAAGGGTGGTTTTACCCATTCCCGGTAAGTCTTCAATTAATAAGTGGCCATTGGCAAGTAAACAAGTTATTGCGAGTTTTAATTGGTGATCTTTACCAATAATTTTCTGACTAAGAGCCCGCTGTACGTTAATGATATCTTGGCGCATATGATTGTCACTTAAGTTTAAAGTTACTCTGTCACACTACGTATTAAACAGTGAGAAAGCGATTCAGGCTTTTCTAAGGATGTTGCGCAATGATGTTTAAGTTCATGTCTGAGTTCATGTTCTAGTTTACGTGTTTAGCGAACGGTAACGAGTGCCGACAATGCGGTGTTTCGAAGGTCACTACTTCTTAATAATAGCAACGATAGTGAAAGGCTTTCTATTGAATTACCTGTTAAATTTTATACGCAGGTATATCAGCGACTTGATGGTTCGTTGAGTTGTTTCTCCTATATTCTTAATGTTGTTAAGGCGACGTCTATTTTTGAAAAAGTAAAAACGGCTTACATGGACTTTATCGACAGCAAATACGACGGAACGGGAAGCTGTAAAACGTCACTTTCTTACCTTATTAGCATAGATTCCCGCAAAACATCTGTTATTAAGTGCTGCGTAGTTTATCTGTGTTGTCTATAATGGTGCCTCTTAAAAAGGAAGTAGTTATGAAAAGCATTGAAATAGATGACGATTTATATGCCTTCATCGCCAGCCAAACGAAGCATATTGGTGAGAGTGCATCACAAATTTTAAGACGTTTACTTTTGCCTGAAGACGGTGCCGTGTCCCATGGTGTCCAGCATGGTGGGGCTTCATCTACATCTGTAAAAACAAGCGAACTAAAAAGTACAGACGTTGTAGAAACCGCAGATAACGCAAGTGAGGCAACACCCGAAGTTGAAACTCAAGTGGCGACTAAAGTACAAACCAAAGCGCCTACTAAAGCGACAGCCAGTTCAGCAGTTAAAGCAGCGCCAAAGGCTGCAGCGAAGAAAGCTCCAGCTAAAGCAACGGCAGCAAAAGCGCCTGCGAGCTCAAGGGCAGCTAAAAAGGTTTCGGAAGTTTCTTCAGTAACGCCAGCAACAGAATCTCATTCGAAAAGAGACATTCTTGAAGCGGTGTCAAAAGATGCATTAGGCACATTTACCAAGCGCGTTGATCAATTCCTGTTTGTTTTAAGTGCAGCGCACAAGCTTAATGCAGAAAACTTTACTCGTGTTGAAAGTATAAAAGGTAAAAACCGTACGTACTTTGCGACAAGTAAGGCGGCATTGTTGGAAAACGGCAGCAGTACTAATCCTAAAGCTATCCCTGATAGCCCGTTCTGGGTGGTAACAAATAACAATACTGCCAAGAAAACGAATATGCTGGAACAAGTTTTGCGTAACTTAGGCTATCAACCCGATGTTATTGAAACCGTGATTGCGCGTTTCTCTTCAGAAGGTAAATAGCAAGCCAAGGTATAGAACAACGAAACTTCTAAATAAGGATTTTTTTCATGGCATTACATCCGCAGGCTGGACAGCATGCAGCAAAAGAGCAACTCATTAACGTACCCCAGTTAGTGAGTCAGTATTACAGCTATAAACCGGATATGAATGACCCGGGTCAAGCGGTCTCTTTTGGCACGTCAGGTCACAGAGGTACAGCTTCCAACGCTACGTTTACCGACACCCACATCAGTGCAATTTGCCAAGCATTGGTAGAGTATCGTAAACAAGAAGGTATCGACGGTCCGCTGTTCGTTGGTAAAGATACCCACGCGTTATCTGAGCCTGCCATGATTACCGCTATCGAAGTTTTGTGTGCAAACGGTGTCAATGTTGTCGTGCAGCGCGCAGACAATGAAAGCATGGGCTATACGCCGACACCTGTTATTTCACGTACTATTATTCGCTACAATCGCGCAGGTAACACCGACAAGGCAGATGGTATTGTCATTACGCCTTCTCATAACCCTCCTTCAGACGGTGGATTTAAGTACAACCCGCCTCATGGTGGACCTGCCGATAGTGATGTAACCAAACAAATTCAAGAACGCGCTAATGAATTAATTGCCGATGGCAATAAAAACGTTAAGCGTATCGATATTCGTCAAGCTACCGCGCGCAAATTGGTTCGTGAAGAAGACTTCATGGAACCTTACATTGAAGACCTTGCAAGCGTTATCGACATGGAAGCGATTGCAAAAGCTAACTTGAAGTTAGGTACTGACCCATTAGGTGGTGCAGGCATAGGTTATTGGTCGCGAATTGCAGATAAATATGGCTTGGACATTACCGTTGTTAACGACGCGGTTGACCCACAGTTTGGTTTTATGCGCCGCGACAAAGACGGTAAGCTTCGCATGGATTGTTCGTCTGCCTATGCGATGGCAGGGCTTATCGAGCTGAAAGATAACTTTGACTTAGCTTGGGGCAATGATCCTGACTTCGATCGTCACGGTATTGTGTGCAAAAGTGCGGGCCTTATGAACCCAAACCATTATTTGGCCGTGGCTATTAACTACCTTTATACCCACCGTCCAGAATGGCCTAGCGATTTAAATATCGGTAAAACACTGGTGTCTAGCAGTATGATTGACCGCGTAGCCAACAGTTTAGGTAAACCTTTGGCTGAAATGCCGGTAGGCTTTAAATGGTTTGTTGATGGTTTATCAAACAGCACTATTGGTTTTGCGGGTGAAGAAAGTGCTGGTGGAATTTTCCTTGAACGCAATGGAAGCACGTGGGCGACAGACAAAGACGGCTTTATTCTTTGTTTGCTGGCAGCTGAAATCCTAGCCATCACGGGCAAAGATCCTGGCGAGCACTACAAAGCGCTAACGGAAAAATTTGCAGCGCCGGTTTACAGCCGTGTTGACGTGGCAGCAACACTTGAACAGAAGCAAAAGCTTTCGGCGATGGATGCATCTGTCGTCACTAGCGATACGTTGGCGGGCGAGCCTATCACTGCCGTTCAAACCCATGCGCCAGGTAATAACGCGGCAATTGGTGGCGTTAAAGTATCGACAGAAAATGGCTGGTTTGCAGCGCGTCCTTCTGGCACCGAACAAATTTATAAAATTTATGCGGAAAGCTTTAACGGTGAAAGCCACTTACAGGATCTAATTGCTGAAGCCGAAGCCTTAGTCGGAAAAATAATTAAATAAGTACAAAAATAAATCACTTTAAATTCCTTTTGTAAATTAATTGTTAAAAATCGCATGAATGCATACGAATTCATGCGATTTTTTGTTATTTTAACAAAATTATTACAACATAATCGTTTAAGCGCTGCTATATTGCTGTCATATTCTGAAGTTATTCTGTAATTAAATTACGTTTTCGGTGTGTAAACACCGCTTCTACTTAAGAGTGAGACGCAAAATGAACGCAAAAGCGACCAAGACGCAACCCTCTCCAGTGATCGATAAGGCTGCATTCAAAGCAGCGGTTATTAAACACTTACACTGCACGCTAGGCACCGACGAAAACAAAGCAAACAATCACGCTTGGTGGAAAGCAACGTGTGCTGCAATTCAAGAACAAGTACTTGAAGGGTTGCGCAAAACCCAGAAAAGTCATTACCTGAACGACACCCGCGCCGTTCATTACTTCTCTGCTGAATTCCTAATGGGCCGTTTGCTTTCAAACAACCTGCAAAACTTTGGCTTGTTCGATGTAGCGAGTGGTGCGCTGAAAGAGCTAGGTGTTGAGATTTCAGACATTCTTGAAGAAGAGCCTGATATGGCGCTTGGGAATGGCGGTCTTGGCCGACTAGCGGCTTGCTTCATCGACTCACTAGCAACCATGGAATTACCTGCCATAGGTTATGGTATTCACTACGAGCACGGTTTGTTCCGCCAAGAAATTAAAAGCGGTGCGCAAATCGAGCGTCCAGACAGCTGGCGTGACTACGGCAATCCATGGGAAATTTGCCGTCCAGAATCTATTCAAGAAGTATCGCTTTACGGCTATGTAGAGACTAAATACGGCGACAACGGACGTGTGCTTAAAGAGTGGCACCCTGGCTCAATTGTAAAAGGTGTGCCATGGGATATTCCTGTTGTAGGTTATGAAGGTAAAACCGTAAACGTATTACGCTTGTGGCAGTCAGAAGCGTCTGACTACTTCAATTGGGACGTATTCAATGCGGGTGGTTATGTTGATGCACAGCGTGAAAATGTATCAGCTGAAACGATTTCAAAAGTACTTTATCCAAACGATGAGACCGAAGCGGGTAAAGAGCTTCGCCTTATTCAGCAGTACTTCTTCTGCTCGTGCTCGCTTAAAGACATTATCCGTCGTTACAAGCGTGCTCATGGTGACGATTGGAGCCGTTTCGCCGATCAGGTTGTTATTCAGCTAAACGACACGCACCCAGCTATTTCGATACCAGAGCTAATGCGCATTCTTGTTGACCGCGCAGAGCTTGGCTGGGATGAAGCGTGGGGGATTTGTACAAAAGTATTTGCATATACCAACCACACCTTGCTACCAGAGGCACTTGAAAAGTGGCCTGCGCGCATGATTGAGAAGATCCTTCCTCGTCATCTAGAAATCATTTATGAAATTAACCACCGCTTTATGGCAGAGGTTGATAAGAAGTGGCCTGGCGACAATGCCATGAAAGCTAAGCTTTCAATCATTGAAGAAGGTAACGAGAAGATGGTTCGTATGGGCCACCTGTCGGTAATCGGTTCATTTGCCGTTAACGGTGTGGCAGAAATGCACTCTCGTCTTGTTAAGTCGTCTCTGTTCCCAGAGTTCGATGAACTATATCCAGGTAAGCTAACTAACGTAACCAACGGTATTACACCACGCCGCTGGTTGAAAGCGTGTAACCCAGCGCTGTCTAAGCTAATCGATAAAAAGATTGGTGAAGACTGGCCACGCGACTTAGACAAACTGCAAGGGTTAGCTAAATTTGCGAGCAATAAAACGTTCCAGAAGCAGTTCATGAAAGTGAAGCTTGAGAACAAAGAGTTGCTAGCAGAGGAAATTCGCAAGTCACTTGATATAGAAGTAGACGTTAACGCCATTTTCGATGTGCAGATTAAGCGTTTGCACGAGTATAAGCGTCAACACTTAGCGCTTCTGAATATTATGGCGTTATACCGTCGTATTCTAGAAAACCCTGATTACGATATGCACCCGCGTGTATTTGTGTTTGGTGCTAAAGCGGCACCGGGCTACAAGCTTGCGAAAGATATTATCTTCGCTATTAACAAGGTAGCGGATAAGATCAACAACGATCCGCGCGTAAATAACAAGATTAAAGTAGCATTCTTACCAAACTACCGTGTATCACTCGCTGAAAAAATGATTCCAGCGGCAGACGTATCTGAGCAAATCAGTACGGCAGGTAAAGAGGCATCAGGAACCGGTAATATGAAGCTTGCACTGAACGGTGCGGTAACTATTGGTACACTTGATGGTGCAAACGTTGAAATTGCTGAAGAAGTGGGCGATGACAACATCTTTATCTTCGGACTTACAGTAGAAGAAGTGAACGAGCTTAAAGCGAATGGCTATAACCCACATGACTACTACTATAAAGATCCAGAAATTAAAGCTGTGCTGGATTGGTTAGAAACGGATTACTTTACGCCAGGTAAACCAGGTGCATTGGTGTCAATTAAGCAAAGCTTACTTGATAACGGTGACCCGTACATGGTGCTTGCAGATTTCCGTGCTTATTCTGATGCACAAATTGCAGTTGATGCTGCATACCGCGACAAAGAGCGTTGGGCAGAAATGGCAATCATCAATACAGCGAAGATGGGTAAATTTACCTCAGATCGTTCAATTCGTGACTACGTAGAACGCGTTTGGAAACTTTCACCGTGTAAGATTGAAAGCTAATCGCAGAACCGTAAAGAAATAGCCCGGCAGTGGTACACTCGCCGGGTTTTTTATTACCCTCTAAATACTTCTTCATTGTTTCGTATTGGGTTCAAAATACGGCACAGTTTGTTCTTAACGTCACCAGAAATAAGTACTACAGCCATGTTTTTTGTCCAATATTAGGCTAATGTTTTACAAAAGTATAAGACGGTATACAAAATAATACGTTACTGTCGTTGCGCCTTTCGTAGCGCCATGGTTTTATATAACTAGTTGTTTTTAGTACCTCGAAGCGTAAAGCTCAAGGAAAACATCATGAGCCAACACACATCACTGGCAACCATTCCCAATCGCTATGCGTTTATCGATAGCATTTCGAAGCAAGCGTCTCGCAGTGCTTCTATTTCATTGATGCTGGTCGATGTAGTGCGTTTTTCTGATGTGACAACCAGTCTGGGCATTCATGTAGGCGATCGCTTTTTACTTGAAATAGCCAACCGCATCCAACTCCTATTTGGAACTGCGGTATCGATTGGCCGTATCAGTGGTGATGTTTTTGGCATCGTTTTTCCTAATGAAAGTAATGAAACCGTAATGCGACAAATGTTCGAACGCTTAGTCGAGCATTTTAAAACGCCTATGCATTACGATGGTACGGCTTTTATTGCAGACTTTAACGTAGGTGTGGTGTGCAGTATTAAGAATGACTTTGATATCACTTCCTTTGTTTCCCGAGCGGAAACGGCTTTAAAACAAGCAAAAGAAAACAAATACGAAAATTACTTCGCGTTGACTAAGTCAGACAAAACCGACACGGGCAGAAGTTTGGCGCTAAAAGCAGATTTAAAACGTGCATTAGCACAAAATGAACTCGAGCTTTACTATCAACCAAAAGTCGATCTGACAACGCTAGAAGTAGTGGGGGCTGAGTGCTTACTTCGTTGGAACCACCCTCTTGATGGCGTCTTATTTCCAGGGCCGCTGATCGAAGCGGCCGAGTCGTATAATATGATGAGCGAACTGGGCTACTGGACGCTTGAGCAAGCCTTTAGGGCGCTCTCGGAATTGGACCTAATGAAGCGGTCTTTAATGCTGTCTGTGAATATTTCTCCTACACAGTTATACGACAACCAGTTAGTTCCAACCCTGACGATGCTGAGTCGTACGTATTCAATGCCGCTTTCGTTAATCGAGTTGGAGCTTACCGAGGACGTGGCACTGTCTAATTCATTAATGGTGAAAAAGCAGTTAGATGAGCTGCGAAGCTTAGGCGTATCTATTTCTGTAGATGATTTTGGTAAAGGGTATTCAAATCTTGCTTATATTCGAGATCTGGATTTGGATGCGCTGAAAATCGATAAGTCCTTTGTGATGGAACTTGAAGCTCACCCTGTTAATCGCGCGATTATCGAAGCGGCGAAAGTGATAGGGCATGCAAAAGAGTGCTGTGTAGTAGCCGAGGGCATAGAAACCGTAGAGCAGCTTCACATACTCAGAGAAATAGGGGTGACACAAGGGCAGGGATACCTGTTCTCTCGCGCCATTCCATTCGATGATTTCGTACAGCTTACCCAACAAGAGATAATTATCGGCAACTCGCCTAGACGCGCTCAAGCGTAGTATCTGAAAGTGCGGCAATCTGTAGTTCCGTTGTTCAATGCTTACAGCTACTGGGAATTAAACAGTGAGATAACGTGATTTTGAAGGCCTGTCTGGGTACACTGGAAGCATTCGAGATTAGACAACGTAGACAAAGCTCACACTTATGCAAGAACTTATCGAAAGCGGCCAATTTTTAACACTTTCTCGCCGTAATTCCGCATTATTTGAACGCTCTCATCAATTTACATTAGCTAATGGTACGCTCGTCGATATTACCGCACCTGGCATTATTAGTTTTTCAGTTCAGCCAACCTCCAAGCCTAATAAACGCATTGTTTTATCGTGTGGTGTTCACGGTAATGAAACCGCACCTATCGAAATCTGTGATGATTTGGTTAAGGGGATCCTTACAGGGAACATAACGCTGGCACATGATGTTTTGTTCTTATTTGGCAACCTGCCAGCGATGGATATTGCAGAGCGTTTCGTTGAAGAGAACATGAACCGCTTGTTTAGCGGTGCTCACTCGAAGGGCGAAGGTTTAGTGAACGCAGAGCGCGTTCGTGCTAAACAGCTTGAAGACGCTGTGGCGTCTTTCTTCGAAGCGGGTGAGGGCATCCGATATCACTACGACCTACACACTGCAATTCGCGCCTCAAAAAATGAAAAGTTTGCGGTATATCCTTATCTTCATGACAGAATACACAGCAAAGGGCAGCTGGCATTTCTCGCCGCGTGTGGTGTGAAAACCATATTGCTGTCGGAAAGCTCGACAACCACCTTTAGCTATTTCTCGTCATTTCAATATAACGCGCACGCGTTTACGGTTGAACTTGGCAAAGTGCGTCCATTTGGGCAAAACGATATGCGTCGATTTGAAGATGCGAAACAAGCGATAACGCAGCTAATTACTCAAACCGAGTACGCGCCAACGGTTGAGATGGGTGACCTTGATATTTATCGCGTGAACCAAGTTATAAACCGAAACGAAGAACAGTTTACGCTTCATTTCGATGACGATACGCCAAACTTCACTGACTACCCTAAAGGCACGGTATTGGCTTCTGAACCGGGTAAAGAGTACATAGCAGAGCAGGACGGCGAAGCCATTGTTTTCCCGAATGCAAAAGTGGCCATTGGGCAACGCGCCTTGTTAACCGTTGTGCCTACTACGTTGGATAAGCTAGATGTTTAAACTTGATAGCCGTTTACACAATGATACATTTTTTGTCTGTGATCTTTCGCTGTGTCGTGTACTGTTGATGAATGATAGTCAGTTTCCGTGGCTCATTTTAGTGCCAATGAAAAATGATATTGCGGAAATTATCGATTTGTCTGAAGAAGAGCAGATTACTTTACTCAAAGAGTCTGCATTGGCATCAAAAGCCATGCAGTCCTTGTTTTCACCACTTAAACTTAATGTGGCAGCACTAGGCAATGTGGTAAGGCAGCTTCATGTTCATCACGTCGCACGTTTTGAAAATGATTGTGCGTGGCCAAAACCTGTGTGGGGCAACCAGCCAGCAGTGGCATATAACACTAACGATGCTCAGGCACTTGTTAAGTCTGTTAAGCAGTGGTTTGAAAACAACAGCTAGAGGGTACACGCCCTTAATAGCGACAAATAAACAGTTCACATTAAAAGGAGTTACGCATGATTGTTTCAACTACCCCAACGCTTGAAGGGCATAAAATTGAAGCTTATTACGGTATTGTTGTGGGCGAGGCCGTGATGGGCGCAAACGTATTTAAAGATCTTTTCGCTTCTATTCGCGACATCGTGGGTGGTCGCTCTGGGTCGTATGAAGAAGAGTTAACCACCGCACGTAAGTTAGCGTTTACTGAGCTTGAGCACGAGGCGAGAAGCATGGGCGCAAATGCTGTGGTTGGCATCGACTTAGACTATCAAGTGATTGGCGATAAAGGCAGTATGCTTATGGTGAGCATTAGCGGTACCGCGGTGAAAACAACCCCTTTATAAGATTATGAAGGGCGTATGCTTTGGTGAATTAACGTTTATCAATTAAGTGCCGATTAAAATAGCGATAAGCAAAAAGCGACACAATCCAATCAAAAAAGGGCAGCCTAAGCGTTTCAAAAAGCTTTGCTGCCCTTTTCTATCTGTAAGACTAGTCTTTATTTGGCCGTATTTTCTATTGCTTGCTCTTCAACAGCATCAGCATCAATGGCAATCGTATCTACGATCACTGCGCATGCTGCATCACCCGTAATATTTAGCGCAGTGCGGATCATGTCGAAAATTCTGTCCAAGGCAAATAGCAGGGGTAAACCTTCAATGGGAATGCCGGCAGCAAGCAACACCGCAACGACCAAGAATGATGGCCCAGGAACGCCCGCTTGACCAACCGCGCCAAGGGTAGACGTTAGGATGATGGCAACATATGCACCCATTGATAAATCTATATTGAAAAGCTGCGCAAAAAACACCGCTACCAAGCCATAATAAATGGCATTTCCGCTCATGTTGATGGTGGCGCCTAACGGCAGTACAAAAGATGCCGTTGCGTTTCTTACACCTAGCTCATTCTCTACTGTATTCATAGTAACCGGCAGTGTCGCCATGGATGACGCGGTTGAAAGAGCTACCGCCTGAGGCTTTTTCATGGCGACGAGAAATGATTTAGCCGACGTTTTTGTAAATAGCTGTACCAAAAGCGGGTAAACCACAAAACCAAACACTAAAATCGCCGCAGTAAACACCAAGAAGAGTTTGAATACCACCATGAGCGCGGCAAAACCAAATGTTCCTACCGCCTCTGCCATTAAACCAAATACGCCGATAGGCGCGATTTTCATCACACAGTTGATCATCCACACCATGGCATCAACGATAGTGTTCACGCCATTTAAAATAGGCTCACGGTTCTTTTTAGGCTGTTTAGACAGGGCGAGGCCGAAGAACAAGCAAAACACCAGAATTTGAAGAATGTTTGCGTTGGTTAACGATGCAAATACGTTGGTGGGGATCATACCTGTAACGGTAGCCCAAAATGAAGGTAACTCACCTTTAGAGGCGTATTCACCAGAGAACATACCTTCTACCGCAGAAACGTCGATACCTATTCCTGGCTTAAACACTTCACCCATAATTAGGGCCAGTGTTACGGCAAGTGCTGACGTTAACGCAAAATAAGCAAGGGTAGATAGCCCCACTTTTCCTGCATTAGTGCTGTTGCCAAGCCCCGCAGCGCCAGAGATAAGCGCTACTGCTACCAGTGGAATGACCAGCATTTTAATTAAATTGATAAAAATGGCACCCAGTGGTGCGAACATTTCAGCGCTTTCACCCATAAAGGCACCAACCGCGGTACCAATAATCATGGCAATGACAACTTGTACGCCGATATTGCCCAGTAAGGATTGTTTTTTAGACACGTCTAGAACCTCTTAGAGTGTGTTTAAATGTGAAAAGTGATTTGTGAATGAATAATTGAGAGCCCTAATACTCAAGTGTCGGCATCGGCACAAACAATGGGTAAAAGCTTCTAATTATAAAAGCCTCGAATTATAAAAGCTTTACTTAGGCTTCGATTAAAATGCCGCGATTGACGCTGTCAGAATAGGGTTATTTCATAGGGGTGTCGCTGTCTTTATCTTGGTCTTTAACGGATGTATTCGCGCTTTCACTGTCCTTGTTTGAATCGTCGTCACTATCATCATAAGGTTTAGAAGGTGTCGGAAATTTAAATCTAGCACTGTATTTAAGCAGCGTGATATTCCCAATCACAACGCCCAATACTAAAACAATAATGATGATGACCCAGGTAGTACTCATAAAAATTCCGTAGGCTACAGCCCTTTGTTCAATACGTAGCGATTATACAAGCTAGGTAGCTGTGGCAAAATACATGTTTTGCCTTCTATATCGCTTTGTTCGATGGCTTTCGTAAAGCCATCTAAGTGCCTGGCATTTTCGAAAGCACACGCTGTGTTTCGAAAGCTTAAATGCCATGGCTCTACTGCGACGCCACCCGTATTAACAGAAAAAGGACGATAAAAGCCAAACTGTTCCATATTGTCAGCTAGCCAACATGAAAGGGCATGGCACGGTCCGCCAGAAAGGTATTCGCTTTCGACAAGATTAAACTTGCCCCCCCAGTTATGCACGGCAGCTCTGTCGTACACATCGATGTCAGTACCCCAATGGTGGCGACTGCCGCCGGGAAGTGCTGACCATGTCAAAATAGCATGAAGCTTTTCATTATCGCTTAGTGCCTCGAATGGCAGTTCATCACCGTTGGTATCAAGAAGCTGTGCTTGACCTGCCCATTTGCGGTTAAAAATGGCAGTTTGCCTGTCGAAATCTCGAAAGCTACTGACCAACTGTAAGTCTATACCGTCTTTTTGCGCAGCATCTTGCATGGCAAGAAACGGCGATATCACGTCGCGATGCAGTCTATGGCCGTTGCCAGCATCAACGAGATAGTCGTTGTGCTGGCCTAACCACGCTTTTTCTGGCACTTGATTCATAACCATCAATAGCGGCTATTTAGCCAGCAAGCGTTCTAGGATACCGAAGTACATATCAGCAAGCTGTTCAAGATCAGACATTTTCACGCACTCGTCAATTTTGTGAATAGTGGCATTCACCGGGCCTAGCTCTATGACTTGTGCGCCTGTTGGCGCGATAAAGCGACCATCAGATGTACCGCCAGCAGTAGACAGCACGGTAGGTGTTCCTTTAACCGCCGCTATTGCACCTTGAGTGGCCTCTAACAAGGCACCCGTATCGGTCAAAAAGGGTTGACCGTTAAACGTCCATTTAATCTCGTACTCCAGTTCGTGGGCTTCCAAAATTGCCGTGACTCTCTCAATGAGAATTTGGTCGGTTACTTCCGTTGAAAAACGGAAGTTGAAGCAAACGTGCATCTCGCCCGGGATCACATTGCCCGCACCTGTACCCGCGTGAATGTTTGATATCTGGAAGCTGGTGGGAGGGAAAAAGTCGTTACCGTTATCCCAATGAGATTTAGCTAGCTCGTCAAGGGCCGCCATTGCACTGTGAACAGGGTTTTTAGCTAAATGAGGGTAGGCGACATGGCCTTGGACACCTTTTACTACTAAATCACCCGTTAATGAACCTCTACGGCCATTCTTAACAATATCGCCTACTTCGTCGGTTGAAGAGGGTTCGCCAACAATACACCAATCAATTTTTTCATTGCGGGCTTCAAGGGTATCAATAACGCGGGTGGTACCGTTTATAAAAGGGCCTTCTTCGTCGCTAGTAATAAGGTACGCAATACTTCCCTTGTGATCAGGGTATTTGTTCACAAACTCGCGGGTGGCTACTAGCATAGCGGCAAGACTGCCTTTCATGTCAGCTGCGCCCCGCCCATGCAGATAGCCGTCAACTTCTGTCGCGGTAAATGGCGGTGTTTTCCATGCTGACTCAGGGCCACTAGGCACTACATCAGTGTGGCCTGCGAAACAAAATACCGGGCCTTCTTTACCTCTGCGAGACCAAAGGTTCGTCGTGTCTTCAAATACCATGGTTTCATTATTAAACCCTAAAGCACCTAAAAACTCGCCCATGGCTTCTTGGCAACCTGCGTCTTCTGGCGTTATAGAACGGCGGTTTATTAATTCTTTCGCAATTTCAATAACAGAGTCGTTTAGCAAAATATTTCCTCATACTGCGCGGGTTTGAAGCCAATATAAAACGCGTTGTCATGAACAAGGATAGGGCGTTTAACCATGGCAGGATGAAGCTCTAGCAGGGCCAGTGCTTTATCTTTATCTAGATTCGCTTTCTCTTGCTCTTCTAGCTGGCGAAAGGTCGTGCCGCGTTTGTTGAGCATTGCTTCCCAGCCAAGCTCAGACTCGGCGCGTACAAGAAAGTCGTTATCTATCCCGTCCTTGCGGTAATCGTGAAATGTGAAAGCGATATCGTTGTCTGCTAACCATTTTTTTGCTTTTTTAATGGTGTCACAGTTTGGGATCCCATAAAGGATTGTGCTCATGGTGATTTATTCCGTACTACTTTGTTGTTTGTAAATGAAAGACGCTGGTTAGAACAGTGCCATTATGTGGCGCTGTTTCGAAGAGCTAGAGAAAATAGAAAACCGCAATAGCCCGAAAACAGTGCGCCTGTACATTTTTGTTTTTCAATGTGCTCCATCATACAAGCTGTTGATACGTTGATAAACTCACTTGCGATGATTTTTAATAGTAAATCATTCAGGGCTGAAAGCCTGTTTTACAATTAGGTCAACAGGCCCTAGAGGTAAAGTGTCAACAACGTATCTTCGCCCGCTTCGACAAACTTTTGATGCGTAGGCACCACACCGATAAGCGCATTTGCATTAAGCAACGTCATTGAACAGGTATTGCTAACACCGCGCTGCTTTAGCCATGCAGCATTCACGGTAAAAAGTACTTGTTTAAGTCTTATTTCATCGCCCCGCTTCAGAGAACAGGCGAATTGTGCGCCATGCAAATGACTAGTATCGCCACCATATTTAATCTTGCATTTGAGGCCCGCGCTAGACTGTATGTCGATAGCGTAATCTAGCGGAGAAACGCTCAATACTTTACCAGCGAAAGGCGATAAGACAGTATTTGATGTTGAGCTTATTGCTGCACCAGGCCCCATAAGGCCACTTTTATAATAGGGATCGTCAATGTGTGAGAGTGAAACCACTTGCCCTGAAAACGGGCTTAAAGTTACAAACTGCTTGGTAAAACTGTCTGGTGCGTATTGTAGTTGCTTAGCATTCACGGTATTAAACGTCCTCACTTACCGAATAGCCAGCTTTCTTAAGCGCACTAATGGCATCTTTTAGTTTATTGTCTTTTACTAAAAAGAAGTCAGTGTCGAAGGTTGATACCACAAATATAGCCACTTTTGCTGATGCTAACACTTGGCCGATTTGGGCCATGATCCCTACCATGGACAAGTGCAAAGGCCCTAACAGTTCAAGTGCACGCCAACCTTCATCACTATCTAGTGACGGTACGTCTACCGAGTCAGGCACAACAATAGATAGTTCATCTTCTGTTTTACCTAAGAAAAAAAGAGGGCTATTAAGTACAGATGCGGGGATATTGGTTTCAGGATCCAAGCTGTGAATGGTAAACAAAGATTCTCTGACTAAAAGTGTTTGTTTGGGCATGAGAAACCGAAAAAAAGATAACTTCGAAGATATTCACATTAAACCACTAACTGTGATTAAGTGCTACGTGTTATCCACTTAATCTGTGGATAAGTTTGTTGAGTAGTTTGGGGCTTTGTTGTAAGTGTTTGTATTTAAAGAAATAAATAAACTGTACAAACAATGTTCAGTGGATAACATTCTCAATTTCACAAGCATTTTCCACAGGCCATGTCTACAACTAAAATAAAAAATGTTTTGTAATTTTGCAATTTCTTAGCTTGACAACCATGGCTTTTTTCAGAAATTTGCGTATTACTAAAACGCGAGATTCAAATGATCGAACGCTTTTGGCCATGTTGATCTTTGATGTACAGCAAAGGTCAATAGACTCTAGCCTTTTTACCTTTAAAACATCAGTACATTAAAATGATCTATTAGTTAACAAATATTCAGTAAGGTACTACTGTTAGTAGTTAATTTAGTCTTGGGTTTTGCTTATTGAAGCAATGGGGCATTGCGCTTATCAGTTATGTAGCTTACTGGGTATTTGATCTCTAACCAGAACAAGAGCGCTGACTAGAAAAAATGCCTCAACCATAAATAGAGCCCTAACAAAACAACAGCCCTAAACAAAAAACAGAGGGAGAGACAATGTCAGATTCTTCATGGTGCGATATTACGGTAGAAAACGCAGACGAACTTGTCAGCTTTTATGAAGCTGAAATACCAGTCCGCATAGATAATTACCCACTCAGCGAGAGTTAAAATGTTCGTAATCGCGGCGTGTTACCGCAGGTATAGTGGCTCTACATCAAGGTGACACAACAAAGAGTACGGACATTTTAAACTCGCCCTTCGGGAAGGTCTGGCAAGCTTCCTAGCTTCATTCTGGGAATTTGAAAGGGAACAGCCATCCCTGCATTCCCACGCTTTGCTAGGAAACTTGCCAGCGCCTTCTGAGTGGGTAATTATCTATGCGGACTGGTATAACTGGATGGAAGAAAGAGCCCATAGATATGGGTGGGTACAATGATTATGTCATGATGAAGGCCGACGGCACACCTGTGGGCGGCATTTGTCATAAGCAGGGTGTAAACGCGCAGTACCCAAGCGGATGGATTAATTACTTTACCGTAGAAAATCTAGATGCTGCGTTGAAAGAAGTTACTTCCAAAGGTGGAAAACAGGCGGGTGATATACGTCATCACGGAAAAGACAGCTTTTGTGTCATCATTGACCCAAGCGGCGCTGCGTGCGCGCTTTATGAAAAAGGCAGCAAGTGACGAAACTTGCTGCCCTAATATTGTGTTAGCTATCTACTTACTTGTTTAGCACGCCGCGATTTACCTGATCGCGTTCAATCGACTCAAATAGTGCCTTGAAGTTACCCTCGCCGAAACCTTCATCTTGTTTGCGTTGGATAAATTCAAAGAATACTGGGCCGAAAACGGTTTCAGAAAATATCTGAAGCAGTAGGCGAGGCTCACCATTTTCGGTTGTGCCGTCCAATAGAATACCGCGCTTTTGTAGCTCATCTACGTTTTCGCCGTGCCCAGGAAGACGCTCTTCAAGCATATCGTAGTAGGTATTTGGTGGAGGCGTCATAAACTTCATGCCTTTCGCTTTAAGCTTGTCTAAACACGCCACTAGGTCGTCACAAGCGAAAGCGATATGCTGAATACCTTCACCATTGTACTTCATTAAGAACTCTTCAATTTGGCCACCACCGCCAACCGCCTCTTCATTTAGCGGTATGCGAATTTTACCGTCTGGTGCAGTCATTGCTTTCGATAATAGACCCGTGTATTCACCTTTAATATCGAAATAGCGAATTTCTTTAAAGTTGAATAGCTTTTCGTAGAACCCTGCCCAGAAATTCATGCGGCCGCGGTACACATTATGGGTGAGGTGATCGAGCGTATGGAAGCCACATCCTTCAGGATGGCGATCAACGCCTTCAATCCAATTGAAGTCGATGTCGTAAATGGTATTTTCGCCTTCATAACGGTCTATAAGGTAAAGCATCGCACCGCCAATACCTTTAATAGCAGGGAGTTTCAGTTCCATTGGACCGGTATGGGTATCCATAGGCTGAGCACCGCGGGCAAGCACTTCTTTATATGCGTGCTGTGAATCTTTAACGCGGAATGCCATACCGCACGCTGATGGACCGTGTTCTTCGGCATAATAGGCTGCATGACATTTCTTTTCGTAGTTACTTAATAAATTGATGTCGCCTTGACGCCATAATTCCACGTCTTTTGATTTGTGGCGAGCAACAAGGGTAAAGCCCATAGCTTCAAAAATGGGTTCCAACATGCCCTTTTTAGGCGCAGTGAACTCTAAAAATTCAAACCCGTCTAAACCAATAGGGTTTTCAAACAAATCAGCCATAGCGATACATCCTCAACGTAAATCACATTTTATAATTGTTACCTGATTGTAAGGGCGCAGTGAAAAAGCAAGCAATAGGTGTCGAGTTCAAGGATTTTGGGCATGGAAAGCAAAGCTGTAACGTTTTGTTTTCACCCGTGAATGAGATGCTGAGTTAGGGAAAGCTAACTTCCCCTAACTTGTTGAAAATAAATGCTATTGAGCAAAGGTGATGCTTGTCGGTAGTGTTCAAAAATCAGTACAATTGCTTGTTTAGGTATCGGTACGTGTAACGTTACAAATCCCAGGGCGCTTATTTTTCACCATCGTAGTACTTTTTAAGGCCTTTCCAGCACGCCAAATAATTTCGTTGACGAATATCACTGTTTAAAGCGAACTCCGTTGGCGCAATGGCATAGCGAGATTCAAACATAAACGCCAGCGTGTTTTCATAACGCTGCGGTGAAAGCTCGGCGTTCGAGGCTTTTTCAAATACTTCAGCTTCTGGGCCATGGGGAGTCATACAGTTGTGAAGGCTCATGCCGCCGGGCACAAAACCGTGTTCTTTGGCGTCGTACATCCCCTCAATTAGCCCCATAAACTCGCTCATAATATTTCTGTGGTAATACGGTGGGCGAAAAGTATTTTCAGCAACCATCCACCTTGGAGGGAAAATAACGAAGTCAACGTTCGCCGTACCTTCCAGCTCAGATGGTGAGGTAAGCACGGTAAATATCGACGGGTCCGGGTGGTCAAAACTTACGGTGTTCATAACGTTGAAACGGGACAAATCATATTTATAAGGGGCAGAGTTACCTACCCAAGCCACCACATCAAAGGGAGAGTGATCGAGTTTTGCTTCGAACAAATTTCCACAGAACTTGTTTACCAAAGTGTGAGGCGTCTCATTATCTTCAAACCAGGCCGTGGGATAGCAAAAATCACGCTGGTTCGCATAGCCATTCGCGCCTACCGGGCCGCGCTCTGGCAGCACAAAAGGATGACCGTAGTTTTCGCATATATATCCGCGAATTGGCCCATTAATAGGGTTAACCGAAAATCGAACGCCACGAGGAATAACGGCTATTTCACCTACAGACAGGTTGAGCCTACCAAACTCGGTGGTGATCAGCATGTCACCTAGCTGGGGCACAATAAGCATTTCCCCGTCTGATGAGTAGAAAACACGATTTTGCATATTAGCACTGGCACTGTAGCAGTGAATACCCATACCTACTTGGGCTTTAGCGTCACCGTTAGTGGCAATGGTTACAAGCGAGTCTACAAAATCAACGTCTTTTTCTGGTAAGGGTACAGGGTCCCACCTAAGTACATTCGGAGGGCAATGGACATCAGACTCAGGTGCTGTTCTAACCAGGTCGTTATCAATTTTTTCAAAGTCGCCCATAGCAATAGAAGGGCGTAAACGATATATCCAGCTGCGGCGGTTTTCTGCTCGTGGGGCAGTAAATGCTGTACTGCTAAACTGTTCAGCGTAAAGCTTATAATTCACTTTTTGTGGGCTGAACTGGCCTTTAGGAAGGGCACCCGGCAGTGCCTCTGTCTCGTGCTCGTTATTAAAACCCGCTAAATATGACAAATTATCCATAAACCCTCTCATAGGCGGCCATCGATGTGGCTGTACAGATGAATGCAAAATAAAGTAGTTACAAATGAAACTATGTAATTTAGGCTAGAGGTAAATGAAATGTAAATCAATGGCCGTGGGCGAGTAGAGGGAATGGAGCCAACGTCATTTGGTACGCTAGCTTTACACCTTTTATTTGAGGGCTATTACAAGGTTACACGTATTGCGTGTTTTTAATGCACGATGTTAGCTGTGAAAGTTACGTGGGTTAATGTTGAACGCGCCTGAACGCTCGACCAATGGTAGCGACACTCTGGGTATAAGTAACGCCTAAGGTAAATGAAAAACAACCATGGCTTTTAAGGCGGTCACAGAAGTAAAAATAGCAAGAGTAATACAGTGATAAGGGCTTAAAACATGCAGCTAGAAGATATGCTTGCCTACAAGGTAGCCATGCTTGCGAGCGATTTAAGTGAATCGCTCTCAAAAGAATATGCAGAGTATAAACTTACTAAACCAGAGTGGCGAATCTTAGCTACATTAGGCGGTCGAAATGAAAGCTCGCCAAAATCACTGCTAACGGCAAAAGAAATCGCTATTGCAACACGACTAGATAAAGTGCAGGTTTCGCGAGCGCTGGAGCGATTGGTTAAGCGAGATGCTATCGTTAAGCGTGTGAGCAAGCGAGATAAACGGGCCACATTAATTTCATTGTCAGTGGAAGGAGAACGAATCTATCGGGCGCTGTTGCCTAAAATTGTGGCTTGGCAAAATAAGCGTTTGGAAAATATCACTGAAGATGAGTATCGAATATTTGTAAAAGTGATAGATGCACTAACGCCTTAAGATTCGGGTGAAGTCGTTGAAAAGTCTGGTCTGAGCAGATGTGAGGGCATTGCTATAAAGGTTACTTTCGCGCCTTTAACTGTTAAATTCCCCCGAAACTAATTAAATGGGGAAGTTATTGGATTTATTAGTCATGTTGCTTCCCCTTAAATATTTATCAAGCGCTTTATACAGCGCTTCTATTTGGCGCACAGTGAGGACATTGAGTGGCACCCTTAGAAATATACGCAGGTAAAAAAGCACGTGAATCCATAATGAAAAACGGGTTTACGCCTGAGTTATTTAGCTATTTTCTGGGGGCATCTGGCGGCCCGAAATGGTTTTCTCTTGCTGGTTTAGACCGCGTACTGTTCCCTGAGTGGTTTGCCAACGTTAAGCATCAAATTCACGTGATTGGCTCTTCAGCAGGTGCGTTTCGTACCATTTGCGCTGTTCAAAATGATCCCCTAGCAGCCATAAATCGTCTAGCCTCTTCTTATTCAACAACGACCTATAGCAGTGATAAGCCTACGCCTAGAGAAATTACGGCTAAAGCTGAAGACCTGCTGAAAGAAATGGTGGATGAAGCAGGTAGGCAAGAAGTGCTGTCTAACTCCCGCTTTAAAGCGCACCTGATCGTTGCTAAATGTTTAGGTGCTACTCGTTTTGAAAGTAAGTTTAGGCAACTTTCGGGCTTGGCGATGAGTGCAGCGGTCAATACAGTGAACCGACGACACCTTTCTCGTTTATATAAGCGCTACGTGTTCTCAACGCCGGGTACGGAGTTTGCGATAAACGACCCGTATCAACTGCCTACTCAGTACCATGCATTAACGCATGGAAATATTCATACCGCGCTACTAGCGTCTGGTTCTATTCCTGTGGTTATTGAGGGCGTACAGCAAATTGAAGGTGCGCCAGCCGGAATGTATCGAGATGGCGGTATTATTGACTACCACTTCGATTTGTCCTTTGGGCCAGACGATGGCTTAGTGTTATATCCGCATTTTTACGACAAGCCCATTCCAGGCTGGTTCGATAAGGGCTTGAAGGGCAGGGTGCCTCATCGGTCAAGCTACGATAACGTTGTAATGCTAGTGCCTTCGGCATCGTTTGTTGCTAATTTGCCTTATAGCAAAATCCCCGATAGGAGAGATTTTGAAGTACTTGATGCAAAAACGCGCATCAAGTATTGGCAAACAGTATTGAAAGAAACCGACAGGTTGGGTGAATATTTTATGCGTGCTGTTAACGACGGATCCTTAGTAGACGCTATCAAGCCGCTTCCATTTAAAATGATTTAAGTTAACCGCAATTGTTGAAGAAAATGGCTAATTGCTGTCAAATTAGTCACTTGAATCGGCATTTGATAAGTTTTCCTTGCAGGCAACGCTCGTGCTAAGTATTATACGCGCCGTTGCTTGGCATTCGCCCACCTATCAGGTGCAACAAAATTCTATATGCGTCTATAGCTCAGTTGGTTAGAGCGCTACCTTGACATGGTAGAGGTCCCCTGTTCGAATCAGGGTAGACGCACCATTTTATTATATTAAAAACAATATATTAGCAAGATTTAGCACTTTATAAAAAAAACTGCGTACCAAATCCGCGCCATTTCCGCACCAATATCCAGTAGCAGTTTTTATCTATAAAAAGTTAATTTTTGACTAGAATCTCATGTTGACTGCTGGAACCCGTGTCCACTTCAAATTGTCTTCGATGTAGACCTTAGTAGAACGGCTGTCAGTGTGTGCCGCTCTTGCTTGTGGATCTACTCCAATTTCATTCAGCTGCCGCATAGAAAGACCCCTAATACCGTGGAATCCGGGTTTCTTCTCAGAAGCAACATTGCGCATCTTTACAACCTCAAAATCAGCTTCCGAGTAATTAGAACGTTTGCCTTTTTTCGGAATGTGCAAAGTAAGATCGAGCGAGTCTCTAACTTTTGAGAAGGTTTTACTTATTTTACCACGGCTACATTGAGTTGGATGATCACACTCTTGACTCTGTTTACTATTTCTCCTCGGTAAGTCATGAACGATATACGGACTTACAACATTGTCTGCCCTAGAAGACTTAATCAATTCATTTAGAGATTCAGTGATAGGAATCTCAACTCTGGATGCTTCCTTTTCTTCGACTTTCAGTCGATGTATACGCATGTATCCGTAAATCTTTAACCCTGAGGAATCGTCTAATTCTGGTTTGGATAAAAAGCTGCAATCATCATATCGTGCATTATGAATCTCTTGAACAGAGTGCGTAGTGTTGTATGCCAATTCCATAGCTACCTTTAAGAAATGGGGCGCAGCTTCGTAAATTGCAATAAAATGCTCCATTTGCAAGGGCTGCTCATCTTTGGCAGCTACTTTAAGCTTAGCTTTATATTTAGCAAAAAGGCCATTGATGAGAGACATGTCTTTCAGCCACTTTTCGATGCGGTTTAGAAAGCTTATTTTCGAATTGTAAACACCGTTGCTCTTACCTTCTTCAACTACGTACTTTTGTAGGTATGCATTTACATGCTCACTTGAGTATTTCTTTGATGGGATGTCGCCAAGTAGAGTTACAAACCTGTCGCAATCCGCAATAAAAGTTTTGAACTTCGAAGGACCGAGTTCTTTGTTTGTGGTTACACGGTCAATTACCATCGGAATAGCATTTTTTAATAGAATATTAAACGGGTCATTTCTTTCCTGTTTAATTAATCTTAGCTTTTCTGGACTTCGATCTTCTTGGCTTAGAAGTCTGCCCAATTCGATGGCCTCAAGTTCTGTAAAGCTAGAATCAAAGTATTCTGAGGAACCATCAAGAAATTTGTAATAATAGCGGCGCTTACCCCTCAGAACTTTCTGGTATAACCCAACAGGCCAGTTGGTTCTTGAACTCATTCTTTTCCGTGGCATCACGCCGCCCTCCATGCTTTTCTCTCAAGTATATCTTGAAATTTTTTGTCAACTTTAGACTTGGCTTCATTCTCAATAACAATCATGTAGCGACCATAAGGGGATACTTCTATCTTTGATACACCCTTTCGGCCAACCAATTTATTAGCTTTTATCCAGTTAATAACTGTCTTGGAGCAGACTAGTCCGTGTTCAACTTTTTCTGCATACATTCTTGGAGTATACACTTTCATTGATTTACCTCCGAAGAAGTCAGTGAACTTCGTCCATAGGTAAAGAGTAGGATGAATAGGGGAACGGTACTTTCACGGGAAACCGTATTGTAAGTTATATATTTCATAATCAAATTTAATCTCTCAAATATTAAAACATTTTCAAAACACCTCATCCGTTGTTGTTGTTAAGTTGATGCTAACGATGTTCATTATAAGCACTAGCTGCAACATATTAATTTTATCTTTTTTGTGCGTATTTAATTGTTCAAAATCATGTGCTTAGGTCTTATGATAGTGCTATTGATAAAAAAATCTAATTTTTTCGCACTTTTTTTTTAGCTCTTTATATTTTTGAAGGGAAAACTATCTATTTGTTTGAAATAGTTAACATTTTTAGCGATATTCTAAGCGGGATAACCAGACTAAGGGTATTATCGAAGTAGGAGCATCAAAACCGACTCCGCATCTTACAGATGCAAACCTAGCGGTTTATCGGCTTTCGCAAGCGAAAGAAATGGCTCCGCTCAACTTCGAATAAAAGGTGTCATATGAAAAAATCCCAGTTTATACATATTGAAGAATATAGCTTGACTAGAAAGGGGGATAAACCCGATGCGATTGGTGTGCTTAAAGAGGCTAGGAGAGAACAATCCCACTCAAAACACATCAAGAGTAAAAAGAAGATAATGACCATTGAGGGTAAGACTCTGCATAGAGCGGAAGTTGAGCTCTTGAATGCTTCTAATAAAAAATTTAACGGAAAAGCCCTTCGTAAAGACGCCAGAGTGTTACTTGCTGGGGTTGTGTCATTTCCAATAGCATTTACAGATTCTGCATTTGATGCAAACGAAGTAAAGAAATGGATAAATGATACTAGGCAATTCCTAAGAGATGAGTTCGGAGAATACTTGCAATCGATAGTGTTACATGGTGACGAGACGTACCCCCATCTGCACTTCTACTGTTATGATCTATCGTCAATGTCAGTGAAAAATTTTCACCCGGGTAACCTTGCAGAGGCTGGTTTAACTTCAAATAGCAAAAAGGCTAGAGTTTCTGCGTTTAAAACAGGTCTGAGATCTTTCCAAGACTCATATTTCAATAAGGTTTCGAAGAAATATGAGTTGGCTAGAAAAAATGACATCGCTACCGTGCGCTTAAATAAAGCCGCAAAGAAAAAATTTGACGAAATGAGTAGCCGTGTTGATGAGCTCAACTTAAAGTTAGTAGAAGCGCAACACGAGCTTGCCAGAGCGCATAAAACTGTTGCCGATAACAATTTAGAAATGAAAGCGTTTAGGTCACAGTTAAGTATGAAGTCTATGGAAATAGACAAACTTAAAGCTACCCTTGAAAGGGTGTGGGACATAGCCTTTGCAAAGGCAAAAGCGGTATTGCAGAAGAAGGCGAAGGTTAAAGCTATTGTTGACGATGAGCATTTTGGACACTTTGGTCTTAACGACTATGAACCATAATGGATTAGTAACCGAAATGTTGCTTTATACACTTTTACTGGTATCATGACGCAGATGATAGCTGTAATTATATGGATATTGAAGTGAGTTGCTCAGGAATGACACACAAGCCTAAGGATCTCGAAGTTCCGCCCTCCAATGCAAAACCGTTAGATTTGAAACTCTTTAGGTTTGCTACTAAGCCTAATCCAGACGGTGATGATTTTTTGCCAAGTTGTATAGATCCTACTCAGAAACATATGTGGGGTACACGGCATTTGCTTCCCGCTTTTCACGGAACATCATTTTTTAATTCTAAAAAAGCAGCTGAAGATTTAAAAGCTAGGCTACCGAATAAATTTAAAGATTCCACACTTACTGCTGGTAGTATCAATAACACGCATGGTGTTGGCCACGAGGGTTCTTCTGGGCATGTTACAATTTGGTTTAATTTTGATGTGTTTCCTGCCGGATTTAAACCAGTATGACTAAAAAAGCTAATTTACTATTTTTAGAGTCACGGATTTTCGGGAAAATTTATTATCATAATGTTTATAGCTTTTATGGTGAGCCGGTTATATTTACTGCAACAAATAGTTATGACCAAAAATTCTTTTGCTATAACTTAGGCGACGAAGACAAAAATGAATTGTGGACTATTACCCCTATTTCTGAAAAACGAGTTAATCAATTAGAACAGAAAGATATTTCTATTCTAAAGGCGATTAGTGCAACTCAGAAAGATAGCGTATTATTAATCAAAGCTCCATATGACGGAAGCGATATATCAGAAGAGTGGAAAACATTTTCTAGATTAGATTATCTTTTTCCAAAAGATGATGTTTTCATAACTGAAAACATAAATCTTGATGGTAAAAGATCTCATTCACACAAAATAAGGGTTTCCAAGAGCAATTCAGGTAAGCTTACTACTGCAAAGCTAAGTAGTGTAACAAGTGCTTTCACAGATTTTTTGAAGAGCTTATTGAAAGGTTCCGATGCACCGAATGATTTCTACCCTCAGGATGCCGTTGAGGGCTCGTTTGTATATCGAGTCAAAGTTGAAAATGTAGATTCATTACGAAACGACGGTTATAGCCTCTTTGCCAAATTTGGGAATAGAGACTCATTATTAAAATTGATTGATAATACCAGACTCGATCTTCGAACCTTCCGAAAACTACTAGACGTACAAATCTCAGAGAATTTGGACATTGAACTTATTGATGAAGATACGACTGATAAGGTATTGATTTTAACCACATCAAATGCATACAGTTTATTATCTGAAATAGACTCTAGATTATCGTCTTATCTCGATAGTACAATGGTCCCACAGGCCGATGACTTATTTGAAATTCAACATTTCGTAGCAATTTTGTTGCAACATGGCAGTGTTAACGAGAACTTGTTTAAGAAAGAGAAAAGGCAAGTACTTTACTATAGAGATGCCTGCATGTTACTTGGATTGATACATGACTACGGTAAACTAACACCGAATGGTCTGAAGGTAGCTAGATCCGAAGACCCAAATAGCTTTATCCCTATTATTAGAGAGCAATTTGAAAACACTGAATGTGCATATATTTGGTCTTTAAAGCAAGAAGTTGATTCTATTATTGAAATAGACGAGTCTTCGGCAGCTGACTTTTTAATTCACAATTGCCGTGGGTTAAGTGAATCAACCGCGAAACGCAGAGCGCAAACACTGGTTTCTTGGGTTAAGCAATTTAAGAAATTTTCATAATTTGAAAGACTAAGGTATTAAGTCTTCGTAGTTTTTCATTCTTTCTGACGCTACTTGGCAAGCTTCAAGACATATATCGTTACCAACAAATTTACGGTTCATTGATAAGCTAGCGATACCGACAAAGCCGGAGCCACAAAAAGGATCTACAACTAAATCATCTTCATCAGTGCTCTGAGATATAAGAGTTTTGGCAAGATTAACTGGCTTCTCAGTCGGATAACCCCTCCAAACTCTTTTTTCGGTTAATATATCTGGTATTGATAGATCCTTAAGCTTTCGTTTCCCTTTTTCAAAAAATAAGATAAATTCGTACCTTGCTCTGTAATGATATCCCATTCCAATAGACACCTTGTCCCATACTAAAGGCTTCCAAAATTTAAATCCGGCTTCTTCAGCAATAGGCTTGGCAAAAAAAGCGGTTTCTTGATCACAGAAAAGATAAAAATGAGATCCTTTCTTTAGTACCCTAAATATCTCTATAAAAAGCTCCTCAAATCTTGAGTTTGGAAAGATCTCGAACCACTTGTTACTCGAAGCTTTACTATTCTTAAGTCTCGTAGTAGTTCCAACCTTTCTATGTTTTTCTAGAGATTCATAAGCTGGGTCGGTAATTATTAGGTTTACAGAGTTATCATCAAGCGTCTTGAGAAATTCTACTGCATCTAAGTTTTTGATTTTAAATTGCATTTTATTTTTCCATGTTATTTTATACAGTAGTTTACTTGTATTGTAAGTAAAATAAAACAAGAGCTTTAAAATTAGCCAATATCTGTAATATAAACTTGCTTCCTGCTATTAATGCTGAGTGTCACGCTCACTAGCGATGGAAAATCAGAATTTATTTCCTTTAGTTTTTGATAAGCCTCATCAGTAATAGAGAACTCTGATTGTTCGTAACCGAATGCAGAGCCATTTTCACCAACTCCGTTCGCAGCACGACCGATGAAGATGCGAGTAAAGTCATAATCCTTGCCCGTTTTTTTCGAGACACCTTTGCATTTTGAGCCACCGAAAACCATTAATTTTTCTTTCATAACATTGCCTTTTCTGTATTGAAGTAAGTTCAATGTATCACGAAAAGTATCTGATTTTACTAGATAAAATAATTTTATTGCCTAGACTTTGAAAGTCTATGAGTATTTAAACATTATGCTCTGATGATGACCAAAACCACTATGGTAACCTTTAGCTCTCAAGTTAGTGCCGGAGTACCCATGAATCGTTATACACTTTATCTATATCTCAAAGGGAGGGACCCGAGTTCCGTTAGAACATTGACTGATATTCTTATGAAGAAGCTAGCGGACTTGTGTCGGTTTGCGATAGATCGAAAAATGAACAAGCCTGATTTTCAGGAATATATTTGTTCGCAAATACCTTTTGTGTCCAATGCATTTGAGTACAAAAACTTCTTGATGCGATTATACGATCCAGCTTATATACGACGACAAGTCAAAAGAGAGGCTGGGAAGGTAATGCAGCATATAGCAATAAAGCAGTACGCTACTTCTATTAGGAATAGGCGTAGAAGGGCATCCTCAGTTTATAGACGTCAACGTTTAATGCTTGAAAAAGGCATGTGCTATACCCCCTCTATTACAAAGTCAAATGGTGAACTATTTTTAAATTTATCTCAATTATCGGTTTTTACAAAAAGGGTTAATAGTCAATTAAATAGCGAAAATGGCTTGGACATTATTTCATCTAACGAAAAAGGTTTTGAGGCAATAGATTCTGTAATGCTTCCTTGGCTTAAATCTGAAATGGGGAGATTGCAACAAAAGTTTTTTTATGCGTCTCCAGAAATGCGACGTGAACGTATGTTTGAACTTCAGGATATGCAAGAGTTTAGACAGTTTCGCTCAATACAGGCTCATAACGGGAACGAATTCAAACTAGCTTCTCTGGAAAAAGCTTTTGAAAATAGGTTTGCGGAACTGTACATGCAGACAAAAGCGATGGAATTGATGGCTAGGCGACGAAATATGAATTGGCTTTTTATAACTCTAACTTGTCCACCCTTTATGCATCCCAACCCTAAATATGGTCGAAATTCATATGATGGGACTACTACCAAACAGGCAGTGGAATACTTGAACAGAAAATGGAGCTCTGTAACGAGACGCTTAAGTGACAATGACATTTTCTTATCTAAAAACCATGCGTTCGGTTTGAAAGTAATTGAGCCGCATCAAGATGGCTGTCCACATGCACATATTTTACTATTTGTGCGAAGTAAAGATATAAAGAAGATCATGGAACTTACACTCAAAGCATTTGACCATCAGGAGTATATTTCTGGCTCGAAAGTAGATTCAGAAAGTGCCAAATCTAGAGTAAACAAGTTGTTCGATGGGTTGCAAGGTAATGAGCGTGAATGTGCTTTAGCTGGCTCGAAAATAAAGATTGGTAATAATTCAATGGCCTCAACTAAAGATAGTTCTTCAGGAGCTACTTCTTACCTTAGTAAATATATTATGAAAAATATTGGCTTATGTGACAGAAGCATAGCAATGCTTGACGGTGATGAGCGAAAGGTACTTTCGGTCGAAGCTTGGAGAAGTTGTCATAAAATTCGAGCCTTTTCTGTAATTGGTTTGAAGGGGATGGTTGGTTGTTGGCGCTTTCTTCGTAAGGTTAGTATAAAAAATATTTTGAACTATAGTGGTGCTTTACTTAAAGCTGTTTTGCTAGCAAAGGGCTTGATTTTTGACCTTAAAAAAGGCAAACGCGCACCTTCATTTAGAGAGTTAAACTTGAAACCTAGCAAAAGGTTTTATGAATTTATTGAATTGTTGAAGGAAGTAGAATTAGAAAAGATCATGCAATACACTCAGAATAAATATGATGAGTTAGTTCCGAAATTAGTTAAGATCAGGATAAATGGTCATAATGCGAGGCTACCAAGGCTATTTTTGAAGGCAAATTTTATTCATTTTTCAGACAATGATCGGCGACTTATGATAAGTGAACCAAGAAGAGCATATATACATAACGATTTGCATTATGTTGCGGTATCGGCAATGAAATTCCTTCTCTTCAAATTTAAAGGTACGTAAATTTAAAAATTAGGCTTTAAAATAAAATTTATTCATTCGAAAATAGTTTTTCTAGTGCTCTCACGCCGTACTTTTTTTGTAAACGAATTTTAAATTGAGGTTCTATAAAAAAAGCAAAAGAAAGTTGACCTTTCAATGTATTTTTAGTCTCTCCATCAATTTTTCCTTCAATGTACCTGTGAAGCGAAGCTGATAGTAGTCTTCTCTTTTCTCTTCCGACAGATAATGCCCCTTCATTAGTAATCGTAATGCCAGTTACATGCCTATTATGTGCCTTTGAAGAAAAAACGGTTTTCTCTTCGTTAACTTTTAGTTCAGGATAGTTTTCATTTTTAAGTATATTTTTTACGATAGAAGGGATTTTAAATAAAGAGTCTTTTATGTTTGTTGAAAACGTAATGTCGTCAGCATACCTTGTATAACAAATTTTCATTTTTTTGCATTCCGATGACAGGATCTGGTCGAAATGATGCATAATAAAGTTTGATATTAGAGGTGAGCTAGGCGCCCCTATACTTAATTTCAAACTACTATTACTTCTTAATTTAAAGAAAAGTATGCTAGCAAGAAAATTTTTATCTTCATCGCTAACTATAATATTTTTCCTTTCAAGCTCTCTGAAAAGTAATGAAGGTGTAATGCTTGGGAAAAAATCTTTAAAATCCATTTTCAGTAAATACTGATTTTTTCTATGAATATTAGCATTATCTCTTATGCTTATGCTTTTCTTGTATGCTAAAGCAGATTCATGTATCGGCAATACATCTTGCAGCAGCCTAAGTGTTAGACGTTGAATAAATTTTAACTGCTTAGATGGATGAGCAATTGTTCTTCTGCCATTGCCAGACCGTTTGGGGATTGTATATATTTTATACCGGTGTGGCGCAGTATGAGCAAAAGAAATTAACTCACTCTCCTCTATACAAAGGCTTTCAGAGATAAAATTAACTATTTTAACCACAGTCTGTCCCCTTTAGTTTTAAGTTAATTTGTTTCTTCGCTGCCTTTCTTTTTCTAGCCTGTTCTGAGTTTTCCATTATGTAAGACTGGTTTATACTCATTTGCATAGATTGTGAGTCAGAAATTTTATTATTCCTATCTTTTCCGAAACTTACATATTTTAAATCTTTTATTAGTGGGTAGTAGTACGTGTAGCTGCTATAAAAAAGATTGCTCAATAGTTGCATTTTCGTAAGTAGATATATGTGTCTTTTTATATCCTTTTCAGATATATCTAGATCTAAAGCTGCGAGACTAATCTCAATTTCACTAATTGTTATAGGATATGATAGCCTCACTATTTCGAGTATTAGTAATGCGACATGAGCTGAGTTTTCTTTGCTAAAATTGCTGGTCTTTGGAGATCTTCTTAGCTTGTCTTCAACATTTCCTAGAAGATCTACCAAATAATCATCGTCATAATTTATATCTTTATCACTAGGCCAAGGGTATACAAGTACGGAACTGTTATCCTGTCTTTTTATATGCTCAAGTGGACCAAGGTAAATGAATGAATCCTCTGATTCAATCTGGTCTTGAGCAGCTATTACCAACAACTTTTTATAAAAATTAGGTCTGCTGCAAAACATTCCCAATTCGACTAATGAGCCCGGGCTTTCTAGAAAAATCATAACTAAACTTGCTATATTAGCAATCTCATCTTCAAATATCAGAAGGTCGTTATAGTTGTTTTCTTTGAAGTAATCTTTAAAATTCTCAGCCAGTACAATAGCATCATGAATTTTAGGTGCGGTATTGGCGGATGATTGGAGAAATCTGTCTCGGAAGCTTGGGGGAATTATACAAGTTGGATCTACCTTTCCACCACATACAAAAATATGAGGTTTTGCAAAGTTAACTTTAAAACGTTCGAAGATCAGTTTTCCAAACTGCTCAATTAAAACGTTATCAAAATCAACTTCCACTAATATCCCTTTAAAAAAGTGCGGGATTATCCCCGCACTTGCACTCTTTACTAGAGGAAGCGAAAGATGTATTTCTTCCGCTCGCGAGGCACGAGGGATCGGAAGAAATACATCTTTCGCAACCCTAAATGTGCTCAATAAATTTGTGTCCGGCGAAACGCCAGACAAGGCTATAACCGCAAGCCTGTACGCTAAAGAGTAAATAAAGTCTATCTCAATTTATCAAGTACGACAATATCTGGCAGCTGTTTAAAACTGCTACCTCATACTTAGAAACTTATATAAAGAGCATTCCTTCTGGTGCCTTTGATGCGTACCAATATACAGTAATAGAATTATTGTAAGTCTTTGATTTCCCTAGTTTCCATCTTTTCTTTAATTTCCTATCTTTTTTATGCGAAAAAGGTTTATAAACCATTGATAATCGCGCTTAAATTCATCCTTCTACCATTACCTTGACATGGTAGAGGTCCCCTGTTCGAATCAGGGTAGACGCACCATCTTACGATTTAATTTCATCTTTTATTTACCCAAGTTCTGCGCAACACGCACTGGTACCCTTTTCTTTATTTAGCGATATTCACGAGCAATTTAACTTTTTAATGTCGGGTGGTCTGTGTGATTTGGACTACACTAAAAGAATGGTGGCCATTTTTATATCTTTGCTATCTAACAATTTAGCACTCGCGGGAGTACGATGAGCTTACAGAAATACCAAGAGCCCCCGTTATTTGAACAGCATGGTTCGGCTGAAAGGCGGTTCCTTCAGCTTATTAGTGCCTTGCCAAAGGTATCGGTGCAAGGTTATGACAAGCACCGAAAAGTTATCTACTGGAATAAATCAAGTGAAGACATGTATGGCTTTCGTGAGTGCGAAGCACTAGGTCAAAAACTTGAAGATCTCATCATTCCTTCGTTCATGAAAAGTGAAGTGATAAAGCTACATCAGCGATGGATAGATTACGGTGAGGCAATTCCTTCAGACGAACTCGTGCTTGAGAAGAAAAGTGGCGAGCCTATCCATGTTTTCTCATCTCACGTCATGCTGAAAGAAGGCACAGATTCACCCGAAATGTATTGTGTGGATATTGACCTGAGTGAGCAGCACAATATCAGGCAAGAACTTGAGCGAATGGCATCCACAGATTTGTTAACCGAGTTGCCTAATCGACGCCTGTTAGAGCAGTTTTTGACGTCGTCCATCGAAGATGCATCGCGCAATGAGTCTGGCTTCGCTTTGTTTTTCATTGACTTAGATATGTTCAAAGAAGTTAATGACACGCTTGGGCATACCTGGGGTGATGAATTACTGCGCTCTGTTTCTAAGCGGCTGTCAGATTGTCTAAGCGAACAAGGCTTACTGGCTCGGTTTGGTGGAGACGAATTTGTTTTTGTCGCCACACAAGTGACTTCTGAAAATGAAAGTGCTGACATTGCAAAGAAACTTACTGAGTGTTTTAAGCAGAGCTTCGCGCTTAGCACTGAAAACGTGCATATCACTTCAAGTATCGGTATTAGTATGTACCCTAAAGACGGAAGTGAGATTGATGATCTTCTGAAAAATGCAGACGTCGCAATGTATCAGGCGAAAGCTGAAGGCCGAAACCGTTTTCATTTTTTCACCCACGCTTTAAGTCAGAAAGTTCGACAACAGCGAAGTATCGCAGCCTATCTCCATGAGTCTTTGGTTGACGACGAGTTTGAACTCTTGTATCAACCTCAAATCGATTTGCTCACTGGAAAAGTGGCATCGTGTGAAGCGCTGTTAAGGTGGCGTCCTAAAGATGAGGAAAGGGCTGTTCCACCCAATATCTTCATCCCCATCGCTGAGCGCAGTGAGTTAATTGTTCACATCGGAAATTGGGTGTTAGAAAAGGCGTGCAAACAGGCACAGCTATGGAAAGAGCAAGGCATTGATATTCGCGTTGATATCAATGTTTCAGGAAAAGAGTTAGAGCAGAATGCTTACTTCGAACGCTTAAGGGAGTGTCGAGAGCGGCACGGTTTACTGCCTAAAGATATTGGGTTAGAGCTTACTGAGAATGTACTCATTAAGTCTGACAATACGATTTTAGAGAATTTGAGAGCGCAACGCGACCAAGGCGTTGAAATATCGATTGATGACTTTGGTACGGGTTATTCTTCGCTTAGTTATTTAAAACAGTTTCCCGTTAGCCACTTAAAAATAGATCGTTCATTTTTAAGAGGTGCACCGGAAAATGCCTACGATAGCGCGCTAATGGAGGCTATCGTGAATGTTGGTCACAAACTCGATTTAAACATTGTTGTTGAAGGCGTGGAAACTCAAAATCAATCGAACTACTGTAAGTCTCTTAACGTTGAATATGTGCAAGGCTTTCTGTATTCAAAACCCGTTAGCTCTGACGCCATTATAAAGCTGCTTAACGAACAGTAAATGCGGTTAAGAGGAGGTGTATATGAAAGAGATTTTCACAACACCGCCTTAAACGTTTCATTGAATCGACGCACAATTAAGTCGTATAAAGCGCGAGGTCTCTCATAAAGCGTCAATACTTATTCTGACGTTCAGTGCCTCAGACCAGCGAGCTTACACTTAGTACATTGTCCAAAGTGTGGGTTTAGAAAAGTAATAGCCTTGTTGGTGTTCAACGTCTAGTTTGCTCAGTGCAACAGACTCAGCCTCGTTTTCTACCATTTCCGCAATAACATGGATATTAAGGCCTTTCGCAATATTGATAAGGCTAGAGACAAATAACTGATTATCTTTATTGGTATGAATTCCCTGGGTTAGCCGTCCCGAAAGCTTAACGAATTGAGGCTGAATTGCCCTTAAACCCGCAAGCGAGGCAAAGTTATCGCCAAAGTGTTCTATGGTAATTCTACAGCCAAGCTGTATGAGTTGACGGCAAAAGTTTTCGGCTACTTCTCGATGATGAATAAGCGCTGCATCTTCGACTTCAAAAATAAGTCTTGGGCATAGCGTTTCCCGGGTTCGAAGCTCTTCAATTAACCATTGTCTAAACTCGCCGTTGGCAATTGAGGCGTTACTAATATTTATAGCAACCTGATGAGACGTTACCGTTAGTTTTTTAAACACGATGCCTGCTACCAACTTATCGACTTGAGGAATAAGGTCCAATCGCTCTGATGCGGGGATAAGTTGCGCCATGGGTATAACATCATTGGTGTCTTTGTCTTTAAATCGAGCAAACGTTTCGTAATATGCTGGTGCGTTTCGCTCTACATTCATCACGGGTTGAATGAGAATATCGGCATATTGCTGCGACACGATGTAATTGAGGCGCTCACGCCATTTTGTATTGCTATGAACCTGAGACACTTCTGAAGAAAACTGCCATCCTTTTTGCGTTTTCATTGCCGCCATCAACGCACTGTCAGCACTTTCCATTACCTGCTGTAACGACATTTGGCTAGAAAAACGTGTTACGCCCATCCACGTTGCTTTGCTTCCATCTCGAAGTGGCGTGGCGTTTGCAAACTGCTTCGACATATTTTCTAACATCAAATCCCGTTCGTCCCGCCCCATAATTTCACTTATCAAGGCGAAATCTCCGCCTGATAACCGAAATACAAAGCCACTTTTGCAACTGTGCTTCGCCTCATGCACAAGAAAGTCCGCGATAGATTTTACATAATTGTCACCAGCCAACATGCCCAACTTTGTATTAATAGTGGTAAGTTGAGCGAGCCTGATGAGAATCAGCTCTTTTTCCTGGAAATTAGACGTGTCAGACAACAGCGCGCGAGTGTGTCGCTCGAATGCACTGCGGTTCGACAACTTCGTCAATGTATCTTTATTGGCTTCTGTTTTGAATCGCTCAGATTGCTGAGCAATGTCATTAAATTTTGATGCTAACGACGTGGTTAGAGTGTTCACTGTGCTGGTAAGTTGGCGGTAATCTGTTGTAAACGCATTTACCTGCGAGGGGGTGAAGTCGTGGCTATTTATCTCATTAAGCTTCTTAATGGTGTTGGCAATGGGGCGCCTAGCAAATTTGGTTACCGTGACGATATATAGCGCGAGGGCGAAAAATAGCCCACAAAAGATAACAGCATTTTTGATGAGAATAGCGGTGATTTCAGTGTAAATATAAGACGTGTCTGACGTAACTAACAAATAACCATCATTGTTCGAAAAAGGAATTTTCTTGTTAACGGCAGGTGCGGAGTCCAGCTGTAAGTACCAATTAGGAACAATAGTGTTAGGCGAGCGCTCGTACTTCGCAAACACATTTCCTTCGACATCAATGACTTTGGCTGCAGATAAAAACGGCTGCAATACCATTTGACGAAGCAAGGCATCAATCACTGATTGCTTCGACTGAGAAGACAAGGCAGAGGTTTGTAAGACGGTTGTTTCGTAACGCAGCCGTGCTTCTTCAGCTTCTTGCTCGATTGACACTGAAGTGCGAGATTTTATTTCGCTTAGCTCAATACTCGACAACACCGTAAATGCTAAAAGCATAAGGGCAAAAACGCCCAAATTAATTTGACTAGACAGCTTCATTGCTAGCAGTTAGCTCCTTTAACTGAGAAATTTATTATTCGCCTCAACCAATTCGAGTGCTATCACTTTGATTGAGGCTTTTGTTATACCCGCCAATAGTGCCTAAGCGGCGAATAATAAATGTACTGCAAAACATAGAGTTAAGCGAGCAATTAAAGCCCAGAATAATGAAGCAAGCGCTGTTTATTAGCTACTCACCTTTCGTCTAACCACCAGGTTTTGTTCGGAGCTTCGCCTGCACCCTTAACCGGAACAACTTCGCCAAAGATAGGAATACTGGTGGGAACACCCTTAGCACCAGCAAGGTCTGTGATTTTTATTAAAGGCTCATTCCAATTATGTAGTGCTAAATCAAAGGTACTGTTGTGCACGGGCATCATGACACTAGCTTGAATATCAATATGGGCTTGCAAGCTCTCTTTAGGCAGCATGTGAATGTCAGACCATAGCTCGTTGTACGCACCGGTTTCAATCATCGATAAATCAAACGGACCGTACTTTTCACCAATGGCTTTAAATCCGTCAAAATAGCCCGAGTCACCGCTGTAAAAGATATTGGTATTTGCAGACTTGATAACCCAACTTGCCCAAAGAGTTTCATCTCTATCAAATAAACCTCGCCCTGAGAAATGCTGAGACGGTGTGGCCACTATTTCAATGTCGCTCACTTCTGTACTTTGCCACCAATTTAGCTCAACAACTTTATTTGCATCCACACCCCAGTCACGTAAATGATTGCCTACTTTTAGCGGTGTAATAAACACGTCGACTTTGTTTTTTAGTATTTCAATACTGCCCTTATCTAAATGGTCGTAATGATCGTGACTTATGATAACGGCATCTAATTTAGGCAAATCTTCCAGTGAAATTGGCGCTTGGTGGAAACGTTTAGGTCCCATCCATTGGACGGGAGAAGCACGCTCACTAAAGACCGGATCGATCAAGATATAACGTTTGGCAAGTTTCAATAGGGTAGTAGAGTGGCCCAGCTTTATCACGCTGTCTTCTGCAACTGCGTCAAGCATTTGTGGTGTAAGTGCCAACACGGGTATGTCAAACGTTGGCGTTGCAGCATCTCTATTGTCACGAAAATACGCTTTGGTGACTTTCCACATGTCTCGCCACGTCGTTTTATATTCAATATGAGTATTAGTGAATTTTTCAGGTTGCGGCGCGCTTGCAGCAAGGATATTTGAAGAACCACAGAAAGATGTCATAAATAAAACTCCAACAAGAAAGCGTGTGCGATTAAAAACGGGCATGCTCTCACCTTAAATAAAAAAAAGTATACTGCACAGTGTAGTTTACCCATAATAAACTAATTTTGTTAAAAGTAAACTGGTGGGTGTAGTTTTTGTTGAGAAGGATAGATTGCAGCTAAGCGATAGTATGCAGCCAGCATGAGTAGACTCTCCTCATGCTGGCTGTTAACAATATTAGGTCCGAACCGTTTTTGCGCTACCTACACGAACTAGCGCACAACTAATCGAATTTGTTGTGCGTACTTTTTATTCTGACTTTATACCGTGGAACGTACAGTGCAGCACCGGCAATATGAGTAGTGTAAGTACGGTGGCAACGGTCAGACCAAATACAATAACAACTGCCATTGACGCGAAGAACGCGTCAGAAAACAGCGGAATCATACCCAGTATAGTGGTGATGGCTGCCATTGAAACGGGACGTACACGAGATACTGACGCGGCTACTACGGCATCGAATGCGCCACTGTTACCCTTTGCCTGTACGTTTATTTCTTCCATTAATACGATCCCGTTTTTAAGCACCATACCAATAAGGCTTAAGCTGCCGAGCAGCGCCATGAATGTAAAGGGGGCACCAACTAACACCAAGCCGCCAATAATGCCGATAGTGGTGAGCGGAATTACGCCCCATATCGCTAACGCCTGACGAAGCTTGCCAAACAGCAAAACGGTGATAATGAACATACCTAATATACCAATAGGCATACTTGCAAATAGGGCGCTTTGCGCGTCTGTTGATGTCTCATATTCGCCGCCCCATTCAATGTGGTAGCCATCTGGCAGTTGAAGCTCTTCTACAAGAGGACGAACTTTAGCTTGCACGCTCGCAGCTGTCTCACCGGATAAAGGCATGGGCTCTGCATAAACCGCTAGCATCCGCACCCGGTTGCGGCGTTTGATGATAGGGTTATCAAGCGATACATCCACATTGCTGATAACATCAGCCATGCTTATATATTTACCTTGTTCTTGGCTCCATACGTTGAGCGAGGCGAGGTTATCTATGTCATAGCGCTGGTTTGGATCGTTGCGCATGACAATAGGTATTAAATCGCTGCCTTCGCGGTAAAGGCCCACAGTCTCACCTTCATTGTTGAGTAAAAATGCGGTGTGAACGGCATCTCGCGTTACGCCGATACGCCTGGCTTGTTCTTCCAGAAACACAGGTTCAACAAATGGGACTTTGTTGCTCCACGACAAGCGAACGCTGTCCATGGTTTTCTCTGCTTGAAATATGGCTTCAATGTCGCTGCTAATCTCACGCAAAACTTCAGGCTCTGGTCCGTAAATTCTCGCTTCAATTGCCGCTTTTGCAGAAGGGCCTACTTGCAGTGCTTTTACCTTGTATTGCACATTAGGGAAGTCTTCTCGCACCAGCTCGATAATTTCTCGCATACGAGCATCACGAGACTCAACCGTATCAGTTTCAACGATAAGCTGACCATAACTGGCGTATCTGTCTTCTGGCGCATAGGTGAGGGTAAGGCGCTGTGCTCCACCGCCAATAACGCTTGTTACGTTGGCGATATTCTCCATGCCTAACACGTTGTTTTCTAAGCGACGAATAGACTGCTCGGTGGTTAAGATGTCGCTACCTTCAGGCAACCATAAATCGACGAAAAACAGCGGTGTGGATGAATCTGGGAAAAATGCATTTTTTACGAATTTACCTGAAGCCATGCTGCCTACTAATGCAACAAGTACCAGTACAATTGTCACGTAACGATGATTGATAGCAGCAGTAAGCACACGCTTGTATACCGTAAAAATAATGCCCTTATATGGGTCGTCATCTTCGTCATTAGCTCCGCGCTCTTTTTCAGTTTTAAACAGTAAGTCGAAAAAGAAGGGGGTAATGGTAAGTGCGGTGATCCAACTTAAGAAAAGCGAAAAGCACAGTACCCAGAAGAGGGAGCCGACGAATTCACCTGTGGCATCTGGCGATAGACCAATTGGCGCAAAAGCGGTGATGGCAATCACAGTCGCGCCAAGCAGCGGTAACCCATTTTGCGATACCACGTCTTTTGCCGCCTGAAGTTTGGTTTGCCCTTTTCTCACACCAATCAACATGCCTTCGGTTACCACGATGGCGTTGTCGACCAACATGCCAAGAGCAATAATAAGCGCACCCAAGGAGATTTTTTGCAACTCAATGCCTTTTACCGACATCAATATAAAAGTGCCAAGAATGGTAAGCACAAGAATGAGCCCCATCAGAACGCCACTGCGCCAGCCCATGAAAAGTAGCAGCACGAAAATAACGATGGCCACGGCTTCAACAAGGTTAATAAGAAAGCCAGTTACAGAATCGTCGACCACTGTAGGCTGGTTGTAAACGGTATCCAGCGTCATACCCAGGGGCATACGCTGCTCTAGCTCGGCAATTTTGCTATCAAGTCGTTTACCTACATCAACTACATTTACCGCCGACGCGAACGATACACCAATTGACAGAGCCGGCGTGCCAGAACTGTGATAAAGGATTGAAGGGGTATCGTTAAGCTTGCGCTCAATAGTCGCAATATCTGTTAAGCGAATAAGGCCGCTTGCCGGTGAGCCAATCACCACCTGACCTAACGCTTCTAGGTTATCAAATTCGCCAGTGGGCTGTATGGACAGGCGCTTGCCCTGAACCTTGATCGACCCCGCGTTGCCCACTACATTTTGCGCGGTTAAAAGGCCAGCAATGGATTCTGCAGAAACATTAAGGGTTTTCATTTTATCGTGATCTAACGACACAATAATCTGTTCATTAACGGTACCGGCAATAGATACCTTTTTTACACCGTCAACAAGCTGGATCTCTCGCTGCATTAAATCTGCAAAGTCTTCCATTTGCTTAAGGGAGTAGTCTTCGCTTTTAAGGGTAAGCAGCAGGCCAAAAACGTCACCAAAGTCATCATTTACAATCGAGGTGCTGGTGCCAGGTGGCAGTGATGCTTGTGCATCGCCCACTTTACGGCGCAAGTTGTCCCAGTATTGCTCTAGGTCCTTGGCCTGAACACTACTTTTAAGCTCAACAGTAATTTGCGATAGCCCAACCATGTTTACTGAGCTAATTCGTTTCACATTGGGTATACGCTGAATCGCCTTTTCAAGCTGCAGCGTAACTTCTTCCTCAACTTGCTCAGGCGTTGCCCCTGGGTATTGAGTAATAACCAGAGCATTTCTAATGGTGAATTCGGGAAACTCTAGCTGACCTAAGCCAAGAAAAGTCACAATGCCGCCAACACCCAAGATGATGGCGACCATCCAGCTAATTACTTTTTGACGAAAAAAATACTCGACCATGGCTTATAGGCCCCCTTCTTTCGTCCACTCCGTAACAGCTTGGCCTTCTTTTACAAGATGAGCTCCAGCAGCAACGATTTTATCATCGTCGTTTAGCGGGCCTTCAACTAACAGACCGTTGGAAATACCGCGCGTAATCATCACTTCTACTGCTTCTACGGTGCCCTTCGTCGCGTCGTTATCACTGGGTTTAAAACGCCATACAATCGCTTTGTCTGGATTTGCATTGTCGGTAACCACCGCACCAAAAGGCACTAGCCAAAGTTTTGCGTTAGACTCAATGAGTTTCGACATATCAAGTAATACGGTGGCGCTCATGCCCGCTAGAACATTGATGTCGTCTGGTTCTGGCAGAGTAATTGTTACCTCATAGCTAAGCTCGCCTTGTCGCGTGGTGCTTTCGTGATCCTTATACATGGCCGCGTAACGCTTGTCTGGCATACCTGAAAAGCTCACCCATGCCATTTCAGATGTACGATTTTCACGGGCTCGTGAGCGATCAATCATACGCATTTTTTGCTCTGGCAATTGAAACGTAACGTCGATTGCACCCGGCATATGAAGCTCGGCAATGGTTTGCTGCGGTACAATGACTTGGTAATTTTCAACAGGAACAGACGCAATAAGCCCCGCAAACGGTGCGCGAAGCTCCGTATAGCTTAGCTGATCCTGTGCGTTGGTCAGACTGGCTTTAGCGGCTAAAAAATTGGCTTTCGCTTCATCAAAAGTTGAGCGGCTTACCGCGCCTTTTTCAACGGAAGCCTCCATACGTTCAAACATAGCCGATGACACGTCAAACTGAGACTGGGCGGTGGCTAACTGTGCTTTCGCGTCTCTATCATCAAGTCTAGCGATAAGCTGGTTCTCTTTAACTTCCTCGCCCGCTTTTACTTTGAGTTCTTGGAGTTTGCCGCCAATGCGAAACGAAAGGTTTGAATACTCAGCCGCTTCCACTTGCCCCGGGAATTTGGCGATGGTTTCGTCTGAGTGCTGCACTTTATAAAGCGTTACCGGTGTTGATGAGACTGCCTTGGGTGGCGTAGGGGCTTCTTCACACGCACTTAATCCAGCGAGTGCAGTAAATACCATCACAGTGCGCAGGGCTAAGCTGTGAAAGAGACTTTTTTCAGACAACATGGTAACTCTCCATTTAAATAGACCACTTTTTATTCCCACTTAGGCAATGGGTTATCTTGTACAAGGCGCGTGTCAACTTCTGAACGTGAAAGATAAAAAGCCAATATACGACAAGTTTGATATACATACAGGTTATAGCGCTTTTTTCCCTTTTCGATCAGCTTTTTGTTTATTTTTACAAGGCGATAGTATGCTACCGCCCATAAATATTCGTGGGTGACCGGTCACTATCAGACAATTACCTTCTCGAAATACCGCCGGCTAGTTCGCAATTCACCCTAATCAGGGTTTTCATCGGGCGCTAGTTTTTCAGCATATCCTTTAGGCGGTGGAGTCCAGCCACGCATTTTCGAATGCTTGTCGTGTAAATCTGCTTTTAGCGCATTTTCGATTAGCGATTCAAGTTCAATAAAGAGTTTCAGATAATTATTGTCTACTCGTTCTCCGCTGGCCTCATCCGCCCACGCGTGATAAAGCACATCGTTTTGCTGAGCCTCAATGTTTTTATACGCCATTTTTTGCCGTTCAACTTGGAAAGGGTGAATGTTGAGTGAGCGAAGTGCCTCTGCGCCCATCTCAAGAGCGCTGTGGTACGTTTCAGATACCACAAAATCTGCACCCAACTGGCGCAAGCGATACCCATGACCGCGATCAAAGGCACGGGCAAGCACTTTAATGTTAGGAAATGCGTGCTTGGCGTATTTCACCATTTCTGCAGCGGTTTCTTTATCGTCTATAGCAATAACTAGTAACGATGCTTCATGGGCGCCAGCAGTATGCAAGATGTCTGGTTTGGATGCATCGCCAAAATAGGCTTTGGTGCCAATCCGTCTGATAAGGTCTATTTGCTCAGAGCGAATATCAAGCACAACGGTATTTACATCGTTGGCTACTAAAAGACGGTTAATGATTTGTCCAAAGCGTCCAATTCCAGCAATAACGACTGTGCCTTTCTCGTCAATTTCATCTTCAGCTCGCTGTGATTTCGCGTTTTTGTAGCGCGGAATGATGGCCTTGTCGAAAAGAATAAAAAGTCCTGGCGTTAGGAACATTGAAATGGCAACAACCAGCGAGAGAACAGAAATAATGTCGCTGGGAAGCACATAGTTTTGCGAGGCAAAACTTAATAGCACAAAGCCAAATTCACCCGCCTGAGCAAGGCTTAATGTGAATAGCCATTTGTTAGTGCCTTTTATTTTAAAAATTAAGGCGATGATAAACAGCACAATGGCTTTCACAAGCATAACAGCTACGGTTAGCCCTGCTATTAGCATTGGGCTCTCACTAAGTACGGAAAAGTTAATGCCTGCGCCTACCGTTATGAAAAAGAGGCCTAACAGTAAGCCTTTAAACGGCTCGATATTAGCTTCAAGTTCATGCCTGAATTCACTGTTTGCTAAAACTACACCAGCCAAGAATGCACCAAGGGCGGGAGAGAGACCTACAAGTCCCATTAGTGCTGCAATTCCTATAATGAGCATGAGCGCAGTGGCGGTAAAAATTTCCCGTAAACCCGATGCAGCAACAAACTTAAATAAGGGGCGACTTAAGTAGTGTCCTCCGATGGTTAAAAAGGCAATTGAGCTAATGATCACAAGACCTGAAGCCCATGGGGCAAGCCCTTCAACTAAATTAAAGCTATCGTGTGACCCTGTATCGCCGCCATGTGCATTTCCTGCTTCGACCAGTTCGGGTATGGCAAGAAGAGGGATAAGCGCAAGCATGGGAATAACCGCGATATCCTGAAACAGCAACACAGAAAAAGCGCTTTTGCCTCCTTCCGTTTTTTGCAGCCCTTTTTCCTGCAACGTTTGTAAAACAATGGCAGTTGAAGAAAGGGCGAATATAAGGCCTATTGTAAGGGCAATGCTAAAAGGCTGATCAAGCAATATGGCTACGCCTGTGATAAGGGCGGTGGTTAACGCTAACTGAAGGCCGCCCAATCCCATTAGTTTTGACTTCATCGCCCACAGCGAGCGAGGCTCTAGTTCTAGCCCAACCAAAAACAGCATCATGACTACACCGAATTCAGCAAAATGTTGAATGGCAACAGTTTCGTCACCAACAAGGCCGAATATCGGGCCAATCACTAGCCCTGCTATTAAATAGCCTAGTACAGACCCTAATCCAAGACGCTTCGCAATGGGCACTGCAATTACGGCGGCGACCAGATAGATAAATGCATATAAGAAATAGCCAGTCACGTTACTCTCCTTGCGATGTACAAAGGTCTGCGAGATTCTCGATGTGCTTTGCTTTTTCTAGATCTAGGGTGTTAGTGGTCAATTTGTTTAGCAAGGTTGTCCACTTACCTCTATGTTCAGCAATGCGATGTTCTTCTTGCGCAGTACGAGAGCCAAAGATCGCAAAAGGAGCAATGTAGGTCATGTGCGTGATCTGAGCCATTTGCTCTAAAGGCTGGAGCAGCTGCCTGATGGTGTAATGATTAAAGCCATCAGTTTGATAGGCTTCTTCCTTACCGCCTGCACTTAATGCGCAAAGAAATAATTTATCTTTAAGTGCAGTGCCTTCATGCCCATAGGCAAAACCATATTCCAACACTAAATCTTGCCATTCTTTTAAGATTGAAGGTGTGGAATACCAGTAAAGTGGAAACATAAAAACAACGACATCGTGGTCGATTAAACGCTGCTGCTCCCGTTCAATATCAATATTGAAATCTGGATACTCTGCATACAAGTCAACAGCAGTAACGTGTTTATTCATTTTTGCTTCGTGAAAAAGCGGCACATTTACTTCTGAACGGGTTTGCGCGGGGTGGGCAAAGAGAACCAGTACTTTCTTACTTTTCTTAGTGCTCTCTACATTGCTTTCAATGATGTTCTCGTCAGTCATACATTTCTACTCAGTGCTACAGCCAGCTCTCGTTGAGCTATAAGGAGCCGTTGATTTTTGATGTGCAAAACACAGCAAAGGTCAAAAGACCCTAGGTTATTCATTAATTCAATCTGTACGTTTAGAGCAAATAAGAATGTGTTTTTCCTCAAAGTTATAAGGTTACTAATATTTATTAGGTTGAAAAAAGTAACCTGATTACCATTATGTACTCACGTATAAAAACAGCTTCGAACAGAAGCGTCGACGGAACACTATTTTTAACTTTTGCTTAGAACAGTATAAACATGAAAACACCAGTAAAAACACTCGCACTTGCATTATCTTTACTTTCTCCCCTTGTTTCTCTTTCTACTCAAGCCCTGCCGCAAGGAAGTGAGCTTAAAGCTGGGGCTGCGGTATGGAACTTGTTTGATGACGCAGACCGTTACGCATTGCATGTGGCTTATGTTCACAAACCGCTCGAATCATTTTTCGGAATTCGACCAACAGTTCTCTTGGTAAACGCAGATCAAGGCCAACACTATTTCGCTGCGGGGTTGGCAAAAGATGTCTACAAATACAATGACTTTTCAGTACGCGTTGCCTTTCACGCGGGCATTGTTGATGAATCTGAAAATTTAGGCGACACCATTGAATTCTATTCATCACTTTCCGGACTCTACAATTTTTCTGAGTCATTTTCGCTAGAAGCTGAAATTGGCCATATTTCTAACGGTGGGCTAGGGGACACGAACCCTGGTTCAGAATCGTTCGTATTGAGCGCTCACTACCATTTCTAATCTCGCCTAAACAAGCAATGCCTACTTCTTTTGTTGAACAGCCCGCTTAAAACGCGGGTTGTTCAATGTTGGGCAAAAACTCTTTTAACTTAACTTTCTGTCGGGCAAGGTGCGCCGCCGTTAATCCAAACCGACATTGCCTTAGCAAACTGTGCATGTGTCCCAGGAGCAGGTGTTCTGCCTGGGCCGGGGTTCCATGCCCATCTCACTAATGGGTCATCACTGACATGATGCTCAAATTCTTTTTTAAACGTTTTCATGTCATCTCTTCCCCCACGTTGAGCAAGAAAAGAGTTCAAACGTGGGTTTAACCAATTGTTGCATAATTTTGAGGGTGTCATGTCGCTGCCAATAATCATGGTAGGAGGCGGCATGTGCCACACGAAACCTGGCATAAGGTCGTTTGCTGCACCAGGCGGCCTGCCGGGTTCACGCGCATTTTCATCTTGGTGACATCCGCGGCAGTTTACGGGGTGCGTTTCGCCAACCTGAACAAACTTTCCATCTTGCACCGCCATTTTCAAGTTATTCACAGAGGTAATGTTCATAGGGTGGGGGACGCTGTTGTCGCCCACTGTCGGTCGGTGAGCGCCATCTTCAATAACACCGTGACAGTTCACACACCGTGGATGTGTTGCTACATCGAACAAATAGTTAAATGCTGTCGTTGGGTTAGGGTCTTGCTGATAAGCCTCAAAAGCAGGCGTTGAGTTAGCTGCTTTTGAAGCGCTAGCGGTCAAATTACTATGGTCGCTATCGTCATTTTTATTTGCAATACACCCACTCAGGACGAATGATGAGAGAGCACCAATTAATAGGACTGTTATCATTTTCATCATACTGCCCTTATGCTTTTAATGCTGCGGTAACGTGTTGAGCAAGCATGGGCAAATGACGTAGCCGTACACCAATAGCTTGGTACACGGCATTGCCGATAGCCGGCGCGACACCAATAACGCCTGGTTCACCCAGTCCTACTGGAAACTCCTCACTTTCAACAAGTTCAATATCCATCTCTGGGACATCGTTCATACGTAGAGGAAGGTAGGTATGTAAGTTTGTTTTTGAAACCTGACCGTTTTTCACTTCGTTATGTTCAAACAGTGCCAAGCTCAGTCCCCACAGCAGTGAACCTTCAAGTTGTGCCATTGCGCCATCTGGATGAATAACAATACCAGCATCAGACACAACCCATAACTTCTTAACCGTTATCTTTCCAGTACGCTTATTAACGTGAACATGAGCTGCAGTCGCGAGCCAAGCTGGCATAGTGCGTTCTTGACCTGCACTTACGCTATAGCCAATGCCTTCATCAGCACCAAGTTTAACTTTCGCAGTCTTTTTCTTAAGAATTTCAAGCGTATTGGCAAGTCGTGTGGCACCGCCGACACTTTCAGGCGCTTTGCCCCCTTGTTTACCTTTACCATCTAACATAGCAAGTCTGAAGTCGACGGGGTCTTTGTTGGCTTTCACTGCCACTTCGTCAATAAATGATTCTAAGCCCCATACAATCCAACCTTGACCTACCGAACGCAGCCAACCTGGCGTAAACGTATCTTGCGCTACCTTATTGTTAACCGCGCGTGCGCGATGGTGAGACATGGTGTACCAGTGGTCGGCACCAGATGCCGAAAACATATCGACTTTCCCTTCACCGTTTACTCCTGGTGCTAGAAATCCTGGTGCCATTTTTAGTGTTGGCCAGCCTGCCGCTAGCGCATGCTCCATGCCTAAAAACTGATTATTTTCATCGAACGACGCATTAAACAGTGAAGTAGAGGCAGAGCGGGGTTGATCAAATAATGTATCATCCGGGCGCATGAACACCAGTTTGACTGGCTGGCCAGCAGCTTTAGCTGTAAGCAAAGCTGGAACAACCCAATCACCAAAAAGGCGTCGCCCAAAGCCACCGCCAAGATAATACTGGTGAAGGACTACATCACTTTCTGGGACCTCTGCGGCTTTAGCTACAGTAGGAAGTGTTAGGCTCTGCCACTGGTTACCCGTATGTATATGCCATTTACCACCTTTAAATTCAGCAATGGCGTTAAGTGGCTCTAGCTGGAAATGATTGGCAGTCGCGGTGGTGTATAAAGCTTCAATGGTTTGTGCCGCTTTTGTTTGCGCCAGCTCTATATTTCCTTCATCTACAAAAACGGTGCCTTCATTACGATCGCGTACAATTCTTTCGCCTTCTTTTTGTATATCAGCTTCAGAAACATTGGCAGTTTTACCGGCGTTGTAGCTAACTTTCACCAAATCAACAGCTTTTATCGCAGTAGGGTAGTCTGTAGCCAATACAGTAACCCAACCTTCGATAGTACCGCTCGGATCGGTAAGCACTTTATAACCTTTATATCCCGGTAGACTCTTAGCCTTACTGTCGTCGACATTTGTTACTGTACTGCCATAACGAGTCGGAGGCAGAATGGGGCGTGCATAAAGCATGTTTTCCACTTCCACATCAATGCCGTATACCGCAGTACCGTTAGTTTTAGGCGGGATGTCGAGTGCTTTGTAGTCTGCGTTAACACCGATAAGGTGGCGTTTTTTACCCGGTTTAATTGGCAATTCAGCAAGCTCATCTGCACTGAATGTTTTGTCTACTTTGCCATTCGCTACGATATCGCCGTAGCTAATTTTTTTGTTACCTGAGATAACAAAGCCTTTTTCTGCCTTACAACTATCGGCAGGCACGCCAAGTAGCTTCGCACCTGCATCAATTAACACCATGCGGCCAGCGGCGCCCGCCTGAGACATTGGCTTGTAAGTATGGAAAATTGACCAAGAGCCGCCTGTTACCATGTAGCCCCATTTCGGGTCTGTATCAACGTGAACTATAGACACTTTCTCCCAGTCGCACTCAAGCTCATCAGCCAAGATTCTAGCGATTGGCGTGCCGATATGCTGACCCATTTCCGCTTTGGCTATGTTGACGGTAACGTTGCCATCTGTATCCATTTCAAACCAAATATTTGGAGAAAACTGTTTGGCTTCAATACTTTCTTTCGCCGACAGCAGGGATGGAATAGCGGCAGCACCAAATGCCATGAATAAAGACGTTTTCACTGATCCCACTATAAAAGACCGGCGAGATAAGTTGATCATGTCTTTCTTTTCTTGAGAGATATTTTTCATGCTCATGCGTTTTCCCCTTCTGATGAAGCGGTTGGATCAAAGTATTGAACAGAAGACGTTGCAGCGCGCTTAATCGCCTTTTTTATGCGCGCGTAAGCCATACAGCGGCAATAATTGGTGCTCATGTGATTAACAATATCTTGGTCGCTCGGGTTTGGATTTCTATCTAGCAATGTCGCTGCTTGCATGATTTGGCCAGACTGGCAATAGCCACACTGAGGAACCTGCTCTTCTACCCAAGCAGATTGCAGCGGATGCGCGTTGTTGAAGCTTTCAATAGTGTTTACGTTCTTATCTTTAGCTAACGAAACGGGATAGGAGCAAGAGCGAATAGCGTTACCATCAATATGTACCGTGCATGCGCCACACATCGCTACACCGCACCCAAACTTGGTACCTTTTAGTCCAAATTCATCGCGTATTACCCAAACGAGAGGCGTATCTGATGCAGCATCTGTCTGCACTCTTTTTCCATTTAACGTAAATTCAATCATGGTTTGTGTCACCGTGAAGTTAATGTTTAATATGCTCTCGCCAAGGCGCTGTACTTGGTTTGAACGGTCTGTTTTGCCTGTTTTAATTGGTATTATTAAAATCTGGCCGCGTTGGCTCTCCCTTTAATAACCCCTCACTCCATAGACGCCCGAATGAACCTTTCGAATTGGAGTTAGACTAATTAACTAAAGGTATACTAGAGGCCAAACTTGCTTATGTGGTCTATTTTAGTTACCTTGTTCAAACAAACAATTAGTATACTTTTAGTAACTAGGTGGTTTTTTTAGGAAAATAGATGGAAAGTGAAATAAAAACAGACGCTAAGGGTAGAAAAACCGTTCTAAATACTTGTACAGAGCCTTGTGCTATAGAGCGTGGAATGCGCCTAATTGGTGGAAAGTGGACGGGTTCTATTATTTATCATCTCAAAGATGAGCCTGTTAGATTTAACGACCTGTGTAGAATGCTTGGCGGCGCCAGCCGGAAGATGGTCGATCAGCGCCTTAAAGAGCTGGAAAACAACGGTATGGTGATCCGCAACGTTATCGACTCTCGTCCAATTGCGGTTGCTTATAGTCTCACCGAGTTTGGGCGCTCAGCGCTAGATATTCTTGAACAGCTAAGAGTCTGGTCTGAAAACCACACGAATGATTGAATACCGCTAGCGGTGAGCATTTATCTCACCGCATTTGCTTTATAAAGAGCTAGACCGACACTAGCGGTAATCGAAGTACTTTTTCAACAAGCTCTCCGGCTTTTTCTTGGAAACCAACAAAGTGTTCAGTAGCTTCATGAGCATCAAGGGCATCCTGAGATTGCCATTTCTCCGTAATAACAAACACACCCTCTTCACTTGCATGTAGGTCATACATCACTGCGCCGACTTCTTCTCGGCTTGATTTAACCAAGGGTAACAATGCGTCTAAAAGTGCATCTTGTTGGTTTGGTTGAGAATAGATTACGACTGAAAACTCGATCATTTTACTGTCCTATTGAGAAAAAACGCTAACATAGGCAACTAACGGAGTAATGGTTAGCGTTTAAAGCTGACTAGCAACTTTTTTCAGGTGAAAAGCAATCTCCACCATCAAATGCCTTTTACCGCTATGTCGCAGTTAGACGCTATCTAAGCCTTTTTCTTAGATGCATTTTTTAGCGAATGAAAAAAGTTAATCTATAATGATTTATACTAAAGTATAAAAGGGTGCTCATTATCCTTTGAGTGCCACCTCTTGAGGCGACGGAATGCAATTACCGAACGGGGCGATGCCCTATGTTTGAAAAAACTTTTCACTTTTGTCCTGTTGGGCTCGCTCACGTAAGCGTGGATGGAAGCTTTATACGTGTAAATGAGCGACTGTGTGATTTTTTAGGATATTCTGATGAAGAACTAACGACGTTAACCTTTCAAGAATTAACTGCGCCAGATTATCTTGATGAAGATCTAAGTTACTTAGAGCGCCTGATGGCAGGTGATATTGATGACTATGCGATTGAAAAGCGATATGTAAGGCGCGATGGCGAGCAAGTTTGGGCGAAGTTAACAGTGTCTTTAGTAAGAGATCAGCGCGGCAACCCAGACTATTTTATTTCTATTGTGGAAGATATCGACGAGAAAAAGCGCATCCAGTCTGAGCTCTTTCAAGTTGATGCCTTGTTTAGCAAAATTGTTAGCGCATTTTCTGATAGAACGTTTATATGGGTGGCGACGCCAGACTTGTCTAAACTGCAATACGTTAACGATGGCTATTCAAACATATTCGGTCGCAACGAGTACGAACTTTACTGTAACCCTATGAGTTTTATTGATCATGTACATGAAGATGATAAAGCACGGGTGTTAAAACTGTTCAGTCAACGCCCTTTGCAGAATTGGGATATTCAATATCGTATATACGACTCGAAAGGCGAAGTGAAGTACCTTCACGATCGCGGAAGCTTGATATTTGACGACCGTGAAATGCAGTCGCTTATTTTAGGTACAGCCGACGACATAACAAGAGAGAAAACGCAGCAACAAGCTCTGATGAGCGCCGTTACTAAATTAGAGCACCTGTCGAAAACCGACTCGCTCACTGGACTTGCCAATAGGAGAGAGATATTTAGCCAGTTAAGTGACGAAATTTCTCGTATGGATCGTGGCCAACAAACGTCAACGCTTGTTTATATAGACTTAAACAAATTCAAAGAAATTAACGATAAATATGGTCACAAGGTAGGAGACAAGGCGCTTGTTGAGTTCTCTGAAAGAATGAGTAGTTTGCTGCGTGATAGTGATAGATTCGGTCGTATTGGAGGAGATGAATTTGTCATCTTGCTCTATGGCACGGGTGAAAAGGAAACGGAAGCTTTTTTTAATAGGGTTGCCCAAAGCGACTTTGAAGTTAATGTAGATGGCAATAAGGTAGTACCAATTGGCTTCAGTGTTGGCTGGGTTGAGTGGAGCGAAGGGATTGAAACCGTGCAGGAATGGCTAGATAAGGCCGATGAGGTAATGTACGGAAAAAAGCGTTATCAGCAAGTTTTAACCGCGATTGATAAAGCGATGTAGACAGCTATTCCTGAGACTCGATATCTACATCGCTTTCGCCATTCTATTTTTGTCTTTGAGCGAACCAGCGCGCTATTTCCTGACGCTCTTCGTCTGTCATTTTTGTCTTGTTTAAAAATGGCATGTCTTTGGTCACAGTGGTTCTTCGAACCACTTGTGGCGCAAACCTTTCAATATCTTCCCATGTATCTAACACTACGCCTAAAGGTGCGACTTTAAAGATATCGTCGGTTGGCGTGCGCGAGTGGCAACCCACACAATGGGTTGTAATTAAGCTTACTACTCGCTCATTGCTTACTTCAGAACTCGCTTGGATGACTGCATTGTTAGCCGTTACTTTTTTACCTACTTCATCGACAAGGCTCACATCTTCATGTCCCTCATTCGATGTATGTGATGGCGACTGTGGCCATGATACCCATAGGGCGATTGCTAGCATGGCGACTGCGCCAGACACTAAAATACCAGGTTTAGTGGTGCCTACATGACGCAAGTTAAAGAAATGACGTATCCAAGCGGCAGCGGCCATTATCGCAATGAGTACCAGCCAATTTTGCGGGTGTTGATACGTCATGGGGTAATGATTTGAAATCATGATAAACAGCAGTGGCAGCGTAAAGTAGTTATTGTGTACCGAACGCAATTTAGCGCTCGCCCCCCAATTAGGATCAATATCTTTCTTATCGGCTACAGCTGCTACCATTTTGCGCTGGTTCGGCATGATGTTGAAAAAGACATTCCCTGCCATGATAGTGCCAATAAGTGCGCCAACGTGAATATAAGCACCGCGACCGCTAAACCACTGGGTAGACAGGTAGCTGACAATACAAACAAGCGCGACTAATCCAATACCGAAGGCGAGTGGATATTTTGCCAATGGGCTGCGACACGCAAATTCGTATAAGGCTAGTCCGCCAAAGATTAACCCTAAACCTAAAGATATTGCCGTGGTCGGTGACATGGCGTTTACCGATGGGTCGATAAGATAAGCGCTAGCACCAAAGTAATAAACAATAATGAGTAGTGCGAAGCCCGACAACCACGTGGTATAGGCTTCCCACTTAAACCAGTGTAGCGTTTCTGGCATTTTCTCTGGGCCATAGGCGTATTTTGCAACCTCATAAAAGCCGCCACCGTGAATAGCCCATAAGTCGCCTTTGATACCTTTGTCCTGTTTCCATTTAGGTGGCGTGCGTAGATTGTTATCCAACCAAATGAAGTAAAACGACGCGCCAATCCACGCTACACCCGCTACAACGTGGAACCAACGTACAAATAAACTTATCCAATCTAGCCACGGCATTATTGTTCTCCTTATTTAGGGCCAAAAGGCCCTACAGCAGCCTGTTATTAATGATGTTCTTTTTTATAGCGGCAGGTGCCGCTTATCCACGTTTGGTCGATAGCGCGGTCATCACCTAAAATACTCAAGGCAAAAAACACATCGTCAAAGTCCGCGTCTTCTTTTATTCTCAATTGTGTCAATTCGTCAAACCTAGGCTCAACAACGATAAAGTCAGCAGTGGTGCCTGGGTTTAAGTTGCCTATTTCATGATCAAGCGCATGAGCTACGGCCGCGCCTTGGGTCATAAGATAAAAGCCTTCTAACGGGCTGATGGGCTCGCTGCGCAATTGACTAACCTTGTATGCATCGCCGTAGGTTTTAAACATGTTAAACGTAGTGCCTGCACCCACATCGGTGGCCATGGCCACATGGACCTTGTTAGCACGCGCTGCGGTCATATCAAAAAGGCCACTTCCTAAAAACAGGTTAGATGTCGGACAGAAGGCCACCGTAGCGCCGCTTTCGCCTAAGCGTGCCCATTCGTTAGGCGTAAGGTGAATGCCATGGCCAAACACCGCACGTTCACGCACAAGGCTGTAGGTGTCATATACATCTAAATAGCCGTCCGCTTTAGGGAATAAGCTCTTCACCCATGCAATCTCGTCTAAGTTCTCAGACAAGTGTGTTTGAATGAAAACGTCGGTATACTGCTTGGCAAGTTCCCCTAATGCAGCAAGTTGTGCTTCGGTACTGGTTGGCGCAAAACGGGGCGTTAGCGCATAGCGGTTGCGGCCCTTGTTATGCCAAGCTTCGATTAATTCTGCACTGTCAGCTTGTGCTGTGTCGGCGCAGTCATTAAGCGCACTAGGGCAATTCCTGTCCATACATACCTTACCGGCCACAATTGCCATATCAATTTCGCTTGCTGCACTAAATAATGCGTGGCTACTGCTTTTATGAACCGTAGTAAAAACAAAACCTGTGGTAGTACCGTTCTTTAGCAATTGGCGCAAAAATACGTTAGCAATGGTTTTAGCGTGTTCACTGTCAGCAAACTGCATTTCTGTGGGAAACGTATAGTTTTCAAGCCAGCTCAACAGCTGTTCGCCATAATGAGCTATGCTCTGTGTTTGCGGATAATGCAGGTGGCTGTCTATTAAACCTGGCAAAATCCACTTGCCTGAAAAATCTGTCACAGTGGCAGCAGGGTAGCGCTTTGCTATCTCTTCAAATGTGCCAATGTCTTTTATTTCTTTATTGTCTACTAACAAACCACCGTCTTTGAATATAGCGATGTCATTATCGAACTGTGTAGTTTGGTTAGGAAAGTGCGCAATGCTTGCACGAAAAAGCTGCATGTTTGTTAGCTGCCCCTGTAGCTGCTGAAACCGAATGGAGAGATAAGAAGTGGCACATGATAATGACCGCCATTCTCATCAAGTTCAAATGTAATATCAATGTGTGGGTAGAAACTTTTGCCATGCGTTTCTACAAGGTAAGGCTTGCAGTGAAAGCGCAGGGTATAAACGCCTGCGGCAAAACCGTCTTCAACGCCCCAGTTGTTAAAACGCCCGTCATTATCCGTTTCACCCGAAAGGGTGCTACCGTCAGGTAGTGTAAGTGTAAGGGCAATGCCTTGTGCTGGCTTACCTAATGTAGTGTCGAGTACGTGGCTAGAAAGCGTATTCATACTGTTTTCCTTAAAAACTATTCAATGCGTATTGACCATTTTTTTGAAAATACGGGGGTTAATCCAGCGCTTTGTTAATACGCAATAGGGTTATCTTTATTTGCTCTGCAGCAGCATTGGTAATCTCTTGCTGTGTGGTATTGGGTAGCCTAGCTTGTAATGCTTCTAACATAGTCTGCGCAGAAAGACCGGTGGCACAAATAATAAAGATAAACCCGTGCTTGTCTAAATAGGCGTGATTGGCTTCTTTTAACTGGTGTAAAACGGCTTCGGACGCGCTGGCTGTACCCGACTGCTCGCCCGCAGCAATGGCTTTGGTATTTGCAAACTTTTTGCGCAACGAATCAACGTCGCCAATCATGGGGTGTGCCGTAAAAGCTTCAAGGTAGTCGTCATCACTGCACTTGGCCCACGCGCTCTTCGCTTGATTAACAAGTGCATTCTTGTCGCTGTAGGGGCGTGCTTTTACCATTTGATAAACCCAGGTTTTCGCCGCGCAGCATTGCTCAAACCAAGATGACGCCTCTTCAGCGCTTAGCGTATTTAATTCTTTAAGTGTCACTGGTGGTGTCCTTTTCTTTGTGAAGCGCTGTAGCGGGTTTCTCACTGTATTTGTTACTGTTGCCTGCCGTTACTTCTTTTTCATGAAGACGTTCGATAATTTGCGCAGATATAGAAACGGCGACTTCAATTGGTTGCTTGCCAGGGATATCTCGGTTACCTATTGGCGTAAATAGCCTTGCCAGCGCGTTGTCGTCAAACCCACGTTGAGTCAGCTTGGTAATAAAGCGCTTTGCTTTGGTGTCTGAACCAATTAACCCAACAAAGGGGAGGGAAGGTTGCTTTAACGCCTGCTCTGTAATGCGATAGTCCAATTGATGATCGTGGGTGAGTATAATCAGCCAACTGTTCTCATCAAGGTGTCTAACTTCGCTCTCTGGTGCTTCTTCCACGACTTTGTGCACGTTGGCTGGCAAAGACGATGGAAACAGTTCCTCGCGACTGTCTATCCACGAAATGCGTACAGGCAATTGAGCCAAAATAGGCACCAATGCTTTTGCAACATGGCCAGCACCAAAAATGGCGATGTGCTGCTGATGAACGTTACACACGTCAAATAGCACCTTTACTGCGCCGCCGCAGCACTGTCCTAAAGAACTGCTTAACGGGTAGCTGTGAAGTTCAGTGCATGCTTCGCCTTTTGCAAGGTACTCTCGTGCGCGGGCAATGGCATCAAACTCAAGGTGCCCTCCGCCAATGGTATCGATGCTCTGTGAAGCGGTAACTACCATTTTACTCCCGGGTTCACGAGGTGTAGAGCCTGCAGTGCCAATCACAGTCACAAGCACATAGCCTTCATTACGCGCTTGGCATTCGGCTATTCCCTCATACCAGTTTGTTGCACGAAATGATTGGGGCGCGCGAGATGACTTTGCTGCAGTGAGTGTCATAAAACACCGCCTCGACTGGAAGAATGCTGCATAGCACTTACTGCATTTAACACCCGTTCTGGTGTGGCTGGTGTATCTAGTTGCGGATCAACTGTGTAGCCAGATAGGCTAGATATGGCGTCTTTAAGGGCGCACCACACTGAAATAGCGAGCATAAATGGTGGCTCGCCAACCGCTTTTGAGTGGTAAATGCTGTCTTCAGCGTTCTTTCTACCAAACAGCTTCACATTAAACTCTTTTGGCGTATCGCCAATAGCTGGAATTTTATAGGTCGCCATATTTTCACTTATCAGCTTACCCGCTTCATTCCATTTAAGGTCTTCTGTGGTAAGCCAACCCATACCTTGAATAAACGCGCCTTCTATTTGGCCAATATCAATGGCAGGGTTAAGACTGTTGCCAACATCGTGGAGTACGTTAACTTTATCTACCGTATATTCACCGGTAAGTGTATCGACAGAGACTTCGCTCATTGAGACGCCATAGGCAAAATAGAAAAACGGACGGCCTTCACCGGTGTCGCGGTTATACTGTAATTTTGGGGTTTTGTAGAAACCGCTTGAAGACAAAGATACACGAGCAAAATACGCTTGCTGCACAAGCTCGGTAAAGGTAATTTTGTGCTCATCCAATACCACGTGCTCATTAATGAATAGCACGTCGCCAGCGCGGTCCTCTAGACCTAAGCTTTTGGCAAAGCACTCGGCCAAACGGGCTTTTAGCGTAATACACGCATTTTGTACGGCTTTTCCGTTTAAGTCAGTGCCGCTTGAAGCAGCTGTTGGTGAAGTGTTAGGTACTTTGTCAGTGCGTGTGGCAGTGACTTCAATCATATCCAAATCTAGTCCAAATTCATTGGCTGCAATTTGGCCTATTTTGGTGTGAAGCCCTTGGCCCATTTCAGTACCACCATGGTTCACCTGAATACTACCATCAGTATAAATGTGCACTAAAGCGCCAGCTTGGTTTAAATGCTTCGCGGTAAATGAAATGCCAAACTTAACAGGCGTTAGCGCTAAACCTTTCTTAATCACCGGGCTTTCGCGGTTAAACGCTGCAATAGCTTCACGGCGCTGCCAATACTGAGCGGTTTCTTCTAGCTCGGCAATCATATCGGGCAGAAGGTTATGTTCTACCTTCATTCCGTAGGGGGTAAAACTACCTGTCGTGGGGCCGTATAAATTACGTTTTCTTACCGATAGGGGGTCGCTGCCAATAGCACGGGCAATTTTATCAATCATGGCTTCAGCCATAATCATACCTTGCGGTCCGCCAAAACCTCGATAAGCGGTGTGCGATACCATATTGGTTTGCAATCTGTGGCCAATAATGTCGCTATCACCTAAGAAATAACCGTTGTCCGCATGGAACATGGCTCTATCGACAATGGCGTCAGATAAATCAGGCGAGTGCCCACAAATACCATTGATTGTCATGCGGGTGGCTTCAATTTTACCTGTCTCGTCAAAGGCCACGTCGAACTCGTTTTCGAACGGGTGACGTTTGCCAGTAACATGCATATCGGTGAAGCGTGGTAAGCGAAGCTTAACCGCACATTGATTGCGCGATGCCAGTAAAGCCGCTATACAGGCCCATTGCGCGGCTTGCGTTTCTTTTCCGCCAAAGCCGCCGCCCATACGTCGCATGTTTACCATTACACGGTGCAATTTTACATCTAGCACTTCGGCAACGAGTTTTTGTACCTCACTGGGATGTTGACTAGACGTATAGATTTTCATGCGATCTTCTTCATCAGGGATCGCAAGGCTCACTTGTCCTTCTAAGTACATATGTTCCTGTCCACCAATACTGAGCGTGCCATGTGCTTGGTGGATCGCTTTTTCAAATGTACTTTCAACGCGGTCAGTATGTTGGCCAAACCGATGTAGGGGACGCACAAACGTTTGCTGCTGGTGGGCAGCTTCGGCACTAAGTATAGGTTTGGCTTCACTCACCTCTACTTTCCCTTTTAGCGCAGCTTGTCGGGCAAGGTTTACCGAAGTGGCAAGCACTGCAAATACAGGCTGACCGAAGAATTTGATTTCGCCATTAGCAAGTAACGGATCGCCTTCGAACACAGGTCCAATATCTTTATGGCCAGGCACGTCGTCAATCGTAACCACATCTACAACGCCTTCACTTTGGCGAACAGCGTCAAGATTTATCGAGTTAATCGTACCTTTTGCGCATTGGCTTACACCAACTGCAGCATAAAGAGTGCCTTGAGGTTCAATAACATCGTCAACATAGTTTGCGCTGCCTTGTACTTGGCGTGTTGCGCTCTCGTGTTTTTTAGATACATGAACGACACTTTGCTTGTCGTTTTGTTGCAGTGGATTAGGGGCATCAATTAACTTACGCATGCTGCACCACCCGTGTTTCAATTTGGTTTGCTGTTTGGTTCTCTAACCAGAAGCGATGCCACAGGTTAGCTAAAACAGTTTTACGGTATTGGGCTGTAGCGCGCACATCATCGATAGGTGAAAATGCATCGAATAAGACTTGTTTGCCCAACGTTAAACATTCGTTGCTAGCGAACTGCTTACCTTTCAAAACGTTTTCTAACGCATTGCAGGTTGACGGAACTGCTGCTACACCACCAAAGCCACTGCTAATGGCTTCTACCTTGCCGTTGTCGAGTGTGACATTAAATACGGCGCATACTGCAGAAATATCATCTTCAAATCGTTTCGATATCTTATATGCAGCTAATGCTTGATTGGGCTGTTTCAATGGTATTTCTATTGCACTTATCCATTCATCTTTCGCCAGCATGGTCTCGCGATAGCCTGTGAAGAATGTGCTAATTGGGATCATACGAACGCTCTCGCCGTTATCTAAATGCAGTATGGCATTCAACGCGAGTAGTAACGGTGGCATATCACCAATAGGGGAAGCGTTAGCCACGTTACCGCCAATGGTAGCCTGATTGCGGATAGGCAACGAGGCAAATCGGGTAACAAGCTCAGCCACTTGCGGAAATGCATTTAGTATTAAAGGTGCCGCATCATTTAGCGGTACAGCTGCACCAAGAATAAGAGAATGCTCGCTTTTGGTGCATTGTTTTAGTGCATCAATATGCGTCACACTGATAAGCGTTTCTACATCTTTTAGCTGTTGCGTGAACTGAAGGCTTAAATCCGTGCTGCCAGCGACTAGCTGTGCAGCTGGATGCGCTTGAATCAGAGTCTTCAGTTCTTCGCGAGACGTTGGCGTATGGATATTGCCCGTACCAGTGGGTTTCTCACCAGATAATGACAGTAATGCAGAAAGGGTGGCAGCTTGGCGTGCAGTGAATTGATCAACAGGTGTTTGTTCGCACACCTCCATCGTAGCATCGATAATAGGGCGGTAGCCTGTGCAGCGACATAAGTTGCCTGATAAAGCGTGCAGCACATCGTCGCGATTTGGTTTTGTATTGCTGTGATATAAGGCAAACATCGACATGATAAAACCAGGTGTGCAAAAGCCACACTGAGAACCATGGTGATCAACTAACGCCTGCTGTACGGGGTGTAAGTGTTTACCATCGTTCAAATGCTCAACAAATAAAAGCTGCTTCCCATGAACTGCACTCATTAGCGTGATGCAGCTATTCACTGTTCGATAATTAAGTTTTGCAGCGCTATTTGAGGAGGCTGGTTCCACAAGTACTACGGTACATGCACCGCAGTCTCCTGCTGCACAGCCTTCTTTTGTGCCTGTTTTTTTGCGATGTTCGCGAATAAATTGTAGAAGGGTGAGGTCGGCCCGCGCTTCATTTAATTCAACGACATCGTTATTTATTAGAAAGCGAATCATACTCACACCTTCTTGTTAAATTCATTCTTGTATTCATTAATATAGCTGTATTTTTTCAATAAAAGTAGACCATTTGGTCAATTTATTGCTTATAAAAAAAGGCCGAGTTCTAAAAGGCCATGATTTTGCGCAAATTTGATTGGAAAAAAAGAAGTGATACCTTTCTATTTTTCTTTTGCTAAACACTACGTCGATTTGTTAATAAAGAATAAGGCAAGATTCGTGCAAGGTTTTGAACTATTCGCGTAATTCGTGTTTTAGTATGGTTAACACTCCCTGCATAGGGTATGTATGATCTATAAGAGCATAGCAACTCGTCGGCAATAAATGCTAACCTATCGAAAAGGCATGCAGCATTTATACTGCCCGTGCGCTTGCAAAGTAGATTGCAAAGGAATTTTAATAATAATGATGAAGGTAAAAAGTGCTGACGCTGGCGTTGGCGCTATGAACAGAAGAAAAATACTCCAAGCCGCTGAAAAATGTTTTGCACAGTTTGGCTTCAAAGGCACAGCAGTACAAAAAATTGCTGATGAAGCAGGACTTCCTAAGACTAACGTTTTGTATTATTTCAAAACAAAACAAGAGCTCTACGTAGCGGTACTAGAAGAAACCCTCTCGCTGTGGAACTCACGTTTTGATAAAGCCACAGTAGAAGACGACCCAGCCGAGGTACTCGCCAATTATATCGCCGAGAAAATGGAAGTGTCGCGAACGCATCCAATGGCCTCTAAGATCTTTGCGATGGAAATTATCAATGGTGCACAAAACTTAAGTGGCTACTTTGATGAAGAGCATGCGCTTTGGATGAAAGGGCGACTTGCGGTTATTGATGCATGGGTAAAGGCCGGCAAACTGCCACCTGTTGAAGGTGAATACTTGCTTTACACAATCTGGGCGAGTACCCAGCACTATGCTGACTTCTCTGCGCAAATAACCCGTCTACGCGGTAAAAAGATGACAAAATTAGATTTTGAAGACGCTACAAAACAAGTGGTAAAACTCGTGCTCGGTGGCTGTGGGTTATCTGTGCCAGAAAACTTCGAGGTGTAGCATGACAGAGTCTGTTTACCCTCGTGATCTGGTTGGTTACGGTCAACATGTACCTCACGCTAAGTGGCCGGGCGACGCAAAAATCGCGATTCAGTTCGTATTAAATTACGAGGAAGGTAGCGAAAATTGCGTGCTTCATGGTGACGAGGCGTCGGAAATATTCCTATCGGAAATTATCGGCGCACAAGCGTATAAAGATCGCCACCTCAGCATGGAGTCTATTTACGAATACGGCAGTCGTGCAGGGTTTTGGCGTTTACACCGTTTGCTTAATAAATACGACATTCCAGTTACTGTGTTTGGCGTCACTATGGCTATGCAACGACACCCTGACGTAGTAAAAGCCATGATGGATTCTGGTTGGGAAATCGCCAGCCACGCCATGCGCTGGGTGCATTATCAAGACATGGACGAAGAGCAAGAGCGTAAACAAATTGATGAGGCGATTATTCTTCATGAGCAGTTAACGGGCAGTAAACCTGTAGGTTGGTATACAGGAAGAACGAGTCCGAATACGCTGAAGTTGATTGCAGAGCGCGACGATATCTTATATTGCGCCGATTCATATGCTGACGACTTACCTTACTACGACTGCCATTACAGCAAGCCGTTATTGATGGTGCCGTACACATTAGACACCAATGATATGCGCTTTGCCACGCCTCAGGGCTTCAACAGTGGGGAACAGTTTTTCACCTACTTAAAAGATGCGTTTGACGTGTTGTATGAAGAAGGAGAAGAAGCGCCTAAGATGCTATCTATCGGCCTTCATAATCGCATAATAGGACGGCCTGCTCGACTCGCCGCACTTAAGCGCTTTATCGAGTACGTTAAGTCTCATGATAAAGTATGGCTAGCGACACGAGAGCAAATTGCCCGTCACTGGTTGGAGCTTCATCCTAAAGATGGTGGTGACAAGCCGCGTACGTAGCGTTTACAGTACGCCTACTATATTTGAAGTACAGTAAAGTGAAGAGACGAAAGTGAAACAAATGGAGCGCTATCGCCTTCACTTAATAAAGGACAAAACCATGAAAACAAAACTAGCCATTATTGCCCTTGGGGCGCTAGCGCTGACAGCATGCTCAAAGCTGACTAAAGAAAACTACGATAAATTAGAAATGGGTATGTCTCAGGACGAAGTTGAAGCAATTCTGGGTTCAGCTGACAACTGCGGAAAAACAATGGGTACCATGGCATGTACGTGGGGCAAGGAAGACAGTAAGCACGTTAAAATCGTTTTTATGGGTGATAAAGCTGTTACTTTCACTTATGATGGGCTGAAGTAAACGATATCCTGTTTACTTGCTTAATTTAAAAAGGAAAGGTGGCGTTGAAAGCCACCTTTTTTGTATCTAAAGCGTTAATTTACAGGCACGCAATAAGCGCCGTTGAATTATTTTAAATCCAATAAGTATCGTAATAAGAAAACAATCGCCAGTGCATAAGTGAGCGGTGTTACTTCTTTAAATTTTCCCGTACCTACCTTAACGCCAACATAAGTAATAAAGCCAAGGGCAATGCCTTCGCTAATGCTGAATGTGAGCGGCATGGCGATAAGTGCAACAGAAGCAGTGGCTAACGCACCTAAGTCGTCGAAATCAACCTGTCGAATCGATTCCATCATTAAAATACCTACCATCAATAGCGCTGGCGTAGTGGCCATTAGCGGGATAACTTTCATTAGCGGTGTTAAAAATAGCGAGAGTAAGAAGCAGACAGAAACCACTACTGCGGTAAGCCCGGTTCTGCCGCCCGCCGATACGCCCGTAGCGGACTCCACATAGCTAGTTACTGGAGATGTACCCACTAATGCGCCAGCAATACTCGCTGATGCATCGGCTGTCATTGCTGAGCCAATTTTCGGTAGCTTGCCTTCGGGAGTAAGTAGATTGGCTTTTCGAGATACGCCGATTAAGGTGCCAATGGTATCGAACATGTTCACAAACATAAGTGCGAAAATGAGGTCCCACGTTTCAGCAAGGTGATCAATTGGGTACCAAAAGTCCATTGCCATAAAAGTGTTTGAAATAGATTCTGGCATGCCAACTACAGCAGAAGGCGTTGCAGTTAAGGTACCGTTTTCAGTGGGGATAAAAGCACCAATTAAGGTGAGTGTTACGATAGAGATTAAGATAGCGCCTGTAACGCGTTTCACCATCAAAACGATAGTAAAGATAATGCCGATGAGCGCTAACATTACTGCTGGCTCAGAAAGGTCGCCAAGCTGTACGAAGGTTGCGGGATTATCAACAATCAGCCCCGCATTTTTAAGGCCGATAAAGGCAATGAACAAACCTATGCCACACTGCACGCCGATTTTAAGAGAAGGAGGTATAGACTCGGCTATTTTGGTTCGAACTCCGGTGAGAGAAAGGAGTAAAAAGAGAATGCCGTTCCAGAAAACAATACCAAGCGCTGCTTCCCATGGAATTTCACGACCGAGACAAATGGTAAACGCGAAAAAGGCGTTCAAGCCCATACCTGGTGCCAACGCAATAGGGTAGTTAGTCATTAGCGCCATCATTAAAGTGCCAATACACGCCGCTATTGCTGTCACTGTAATTAGGCCCTCTACGGGCATGCCACTTAACCCAAGAATTCCTGGGTTCACCACGAGTATATAAGACATGGCTGCGAACGTAGTAAGTCCTGCAATGATCTCTGTTCTTACTGTTGTTCCGTGTTCCTGCAGCTTAAATAGCCGTTCGATTACGTTGTTGGACATCAAGAGTTCTCTGTTAGTATTTCATTGTGTGTTTTGTGCGTTGAAAGCAATAAACTGACCAATTAGTCAACTTGTTGGTGTGTTTTGTGCTAACTTACTTTTCAGTACAATGACTAATTAATAGCCATTGCGTGACTCAAGGTCACTAGCCAGGCAGCACAAAGCCAGCCAAACGGTTAGTAATCAACATAGATGAAGTCAAAAAAACCGCAAACAAAACCTAAATGAGCAATAGAACTCGTTTACAGATAGCATTAAAGATAAACTATTACGCACCAATTAAATGCCATTGCATTGTTGTGGTGCAAATAAGTGAGGGGCCATGTCGCTGTCATCAATAATTAAAAACATTCCAAAGGCCGAACTGCATCTGCATATAGAAGGTAGCTTAACGCCTGAACTTATGTGGCGCCTAGCTGAAAAGCACAGTGTATCACTTCCTTATGCTAGCGTGGAAGAGATAGAAGCGGCGTATAACTTTGAAGATCTACAAAGCTTCCTTGACTTATATTATGCAGGGGCGGGCGTGCTTCGCGATGAGGATGATTTCTTTGCCTTAATGTGGGAATACTTAACGCGGTGTCATGAGGACAATATCGTCCACACAGAAATTATGTTTGATCCGCAAACCCATACAGAGCGTGACATAGGTTTCGATATTTTCATGCCAGGCTTTTTGAAGGCGATGGAAAAAGCAAAAGATGAATACGGTATCAGTAGCTATTTAATCATGTCTTTTCTTCGCCATTTGCCTGAAGATGCTGCTTTCGATACGCTTTCTGCAGCAGAGCCTTATTACAAGCACATTACAGCGGTAGGGTTAGACAGCTCCGAACTTGGTCATCCGCCGTCAAAATTCGAACGCGTATTCAAAAAAGCCAAAGCGCTGGGATTTAAAATTGTCGCCCATGCTGGAGAAGAAGGACCGGCATCTTACATTTGGGAAGCCATCGAGCTATTGGACGTTGATCGTATTGACCACGGTGTACGCTGCCAAGAAGATGAAGCGCTTATGGACCTCTTGAAAGAAAGACAAATTCCACTCACTGTTTGTCCGTTAAGTAACCTCAAGCTGTGTGTGATAAATGATATGAAAGACCACAATATTGTCCAGCTTCTTGATGCTGGGCTTCTGGTCACGGTTAACTCTGATGATCCTACGTATTTTGGTGGCTTCCTAAATGACAATTTTGAAGCGTTGCACCAGTCTCTGGGTATTGACGAAAAAACAATTCGTACGTTGGTAGCAAATAGCTTTAAGGCAAGTTTTTTACCGCAGGAGCAGAAAAATCAGCTTGTTGAAAAGGTTCTTTCAGCCTAGGGTCTGTTGACTTTTGGTGTACGAATTTTGGTCTAAGTGGAAGCCTTTTAATCGCGAAACCGTCCTGCAAGCCTAGCGGGCTAAGTTAAAGGACTGTGACAAAGAGTAAAAGGCTTCCATAACGACCCCTTCGGGCAGCGCCTTTGTGCCATCTATACTGCGTTGAATGTTCTCGATTTAGAACCACTAAACCGTCAAACATTCGCCTTGTCTAGATGGCACACAGACCGCTGCAAAAATGTACAACAAAGGTCAACAGGCCCTAGCAAGGCGAGGAGTGGAAGATAGTCGCGTTAGCTTCTGGCGATTAATGCGAGAAGCTAATGTGATTTTACGATTGCATGACTGCAATAGTTTGCTTAATCAAACTGTCTAATTCTGCGATGTCTTGAACGATTTCGCTTAAATCGTCTTGCTTGGCTTTGTTTTCAATAGACGATGCCTTTTCCCGAATGGCATCGGCACCTACATCGCCCGACACACCTTTCATAGCATGACTGTTGAATCTAACAGCTTCAACATCTAATGCGGTCGCTGCACTTTGAAGTGCTTGTTGTTTTTGTTCTATTTGCGCAAGGAACATTTCAACAATACGGTTCAATAACCCCTCATTTCCACCCAGCCTGCTTATTGCGGCATCGCGGTTCCATAATTGTTCTCGAGTGGGCGTATCGTTTGAGTTAGATGTGTCCATATGTGCCACCGTAATTGAAGCGTTATGCCAGTGTACAATAAATGTTCTAAACAAAAAACAGCAAGTTCAGCCGCTTAGCATACTGCGGTTCATAAACCAGCAAAACCTAGGGCCTGTTGACCTTTGCTGTACATTTTTGCAGCGGTCTGTGTGCCATCTAGACAAGGCGAATGTTTGACGGTCTAGTGGTTCTAAATCGAGAACATTCAACGCAGTATAGATGGCACAAAGGCGCTGCCCGAAGGGGTCGTTATGGAAGCCTTTTACTCTTTGTCACAGTCCTTTAACTTAGCCCGCTAGGCTTGCAGGACTGTTCCGCGATTAAAAGGCTGCCATTTAGACCAAAATTCGTACACCAAAGGTCAACAGGCCCTAGACTAAAGACTAATTTTTTTTTACGTATCTCGGGCGATACTTATTCTGATATTTGTTACATGGTGTGGAATTTCTCATGGATAATGAGACACAGAAAGTAGTCATCATTGACGATGAACCAACAACACTCTTGTTATTAGAAAGTGCAGTAGAATCTCTAGCAAAGGTTGTTACGGTCTCGCAAAGCGCGAATGCGTTTTCGGTGATAAAAGCACAACTTCCTGATTTGGTTGTTCTAGATATAAGCATGCCTGAGCTATCTGGCTTTGAGGTCTGCAAGCAGTTAAAAGCGTGTCCAGAAACGGCAGCAATTCCAGTAATCTTTGTCACTTCCCATAGCGATCCAGAAAATGAACATGTGGCATTGTCGTTAGGTGCCATAGACTTTATATCCAAGCCCATTGATATTGGGTTGTGCCAGATGCGAGTTAGAAATCATCTCACTATTCAGGACCAAAAAACGAAGCTTGCTCGTGTTAATCACGAATTAGAAGCAGAGAAAAAGCAGCTTGCTATTACTCTCAAATCTATAGCTGACGGCGTTATTTCAATTAACGCAGCAGGGGATGTAACTTTTATTAATCCGGTAGCGCAAAGGTTAACCGGTTATAGTGAAACGGAAGCCCTTGGCAAACCTATCGATGAGGTTATGAATTTAAGAGATGCCTCGACAAATGAGCGTCTTTTAAACCCCGCTCTTTACGCACTAGAAGTGATGCGCCCGGTAGCTATGTCTTATAACGCCACGCTGGTAAGCCGACACAATCAAGTATTCAGGGTAGAAGATACAGCGTCGCCCATCATTGATGAGGATGGCCATCTGTCTGGCGCGGTTATCGTTTTCCAAGATGTGTCAGAAGCCATTGAAATGGCAGTAAAGATGACACATTTAACCAATCATGATCAGCTCACGGGCCTGCCAAACCGAGTTCTGCTGCACGATAGAGTTGTTCAAGCTATCACTCGTTGTTTTACCTCTAAGCAAAGCATAGCGTTACTGTTAATCGATATCGATAATTTCAAATACCTCAATGACAGCCTGGGGCATCAAGTCGGCGACTATATTATTGCGTCTATTGCAAAGCGCCTTGCAAAGGTTGTTGGAGAAAGCGCTACGCTCGCCCGCGTGGGTGGCGATGAGTTTGCCTGCTTACTTACTGAAATTGGTTCGGGCTACAGTGCAGACAGTATTGCTATGGCGTGTTTGCAGGCGGGCAGAGAGCCCATTGATATAGACGGTAAGGCCCATCAACTTAGCTTAAGCATTGGAATTAGCCTTTATCCCCAAGATGCTGTTAATGCGGAAGAGATGATGCGCCATGCAGACTCAGCCATGTACCGCTCTAAATCAAAAGGCAAAGACACTTTCAGTTTCTTTTCAAAAGACCTGCAGCATGCCATGCATCATCGTGTGGAGATGGAGGTAAAGCTTAGAAATGCTATCGAGAACGACAGTCTCGCCATTTACCTACAGCCAAAATATAACTTTGACGATAGCGCAGTATTAAGTGCGGAAAGCTTAGTCAGAATGTTCGACGAAAATGGAAAAGTTATTGGACCCGATGAATTTATCCCGCTGGCAGAAGAGACTGGGCTAATACATCAGTTAGGTAAGCAAGTGTTGCAAAAAAGCTGTGAGTTTGTCGCTAGATGCAACGAATTGGGGCAAGACTTCAAAGTGGCGGTAAACGTAGCTGCTAAACAGCTTTCAAACCCAGGGTTCGCAAAAGAAGTTGCTGAAATTATCAACGAAGCGGGTATCGCCGCGTCGTCTATAGAATTGGAGGTAACAGAATCAGCCTTAATGCACGACTTTGAACAAACCAGAGATATCCTGAACGACTTGGCTTCATTGGGCGTTACTATTGCGTTGGATGATTTTGGTACGGGCTATTCAAGTCTCTCTTATTTACGTCAGTTCCCATTGAATGTGCTTAAGATAGATCGCTCTTTCGTTATTGATATGGATAAAGAACAGCAGGCACATGATATCGTAACGGCAATAGTGCATTTAGCATTAAGCTTAGAGTTAACCATTGTTGCCGAAGGGATAGAGACCCAATCTCATTTTGCCGCGCTCAAAGCACTTGGGTGTCACTTAGGGCAGGGGTATTTTATGTGTCGCCCTATGGCGATGGCGGATTTCTTCACGAAGTTCATCGATGATTGCCAAGTAGCGTAAAGTTCACTGGCCGCTGAGTAGAGTGCTAATCGATAGTCTCTTCTTTATAACCTTGTCGTTCAAACCATACCTACTTGAAAGCAAACTAGCTGACTTTTCGATACAAATTTGGATGTAAGGTGTTAGACTTGCGTAAAGCGTTGTTATTACTTTGATATTGTAAAAGCAGAAACAACGCAAGCGAGAATGGTCACCTTGGTGTAGTAACAATAAAAGTACCTGATGAATCGAAAAGAAATAAAACCCTACGCAGAGTGTAACGTACTTATTGTGGACGATGAGCCGATGAGTCGTATGCTGCTCGAATCCATCCTAGAGTCGGTGTTTACCTGTGCTACAGCCGAGTCGGGAGAAGAAGCCATATCCTACTGCGAGGCAAACCTTCCTGACCTAGTCCTGCTTGACATGAACATGCCAGACATTAATGGGTTAGATGTTTGTACCGCTTTAAAAGCCTCGCCTGAAACGAATCATATCCCCGTCATTTTCGTTACATCTACAATGGATATTGAGAGTGAAAATGCGTGCTGGGAAGTAGGGGCGTCAGACTTTGTCATGAAACCGGTTAACGCCTCTACGTTAACGCATCGCATCAAAACACATCTGCAAAATAAGCTTCGCACCGAATTCCTTGAAATGATGACATTTCACGATCAGCTAACGGGTTTGTACAATCGTACGTATTTAACCAAGGAAATTCCGTTACTCATTAAGCAAGTTGCGAGAGACAAAGGTACGGTTGGAGCAATAATGATCGACATCGATTATTTTAAGCTTTTCAATGATACGTACGGGCATCTCGAAGGCGATATTTGTCTTCAAAAAGTGGCGCAAATTGTATCGGATACGGTTAAACGGCCGAAAGATGCCGTTATTCGCTTTGGCGGCGAAGAGTTTTTGGTCGTCCTCCCCTATATCGACCATCAGGGCACAAAGCTAGTGGCACAACAGCTTGTTGAGGCTGTCGCCAATGCAAGCATTCCACATGGTAAAGGGATAGAAAGTCGCGTATCAATAAGTGCAGGCTTTGCAGTTTGGAAAGCTACGGATGTGGTTGAAGACGATGTGGCTGCGCTTATAGAAGACGCTGACATTTCATTGTTTGAAGCAAAAGAATTAGGGCGAAACCAAGCCAAGGGCTGAGGCCACCGCCCAATATCCCATCATAAAAATAGAATTTCTAGCCTATTGTTTAATATCCCGTATTCAAATCCCAAGCTATCATTATAAATGCGGGGCCGCTGTGCACGAATCGAGCAAGGCGGCAAGAATCTTGTGGTCTTTACGCTTGGGTAGCGAACCATGGTTTATTTTGACGAACAATCGAGTTTGAATGTGAAACTGGAACACCAGTTGAAGGCATCGCTAACCAGTTTGGTACAGCGAGGCTGCGATTCGTTTGGCGTGTTTCAAGGTTTACTTTTACAGCTGGACGAAGAGACAGTTAATATATTGGTTAAAGCTTCGTCGGCGTATGCACCCAACTTTAAGTCGGTCCCTTCTTTCTCTACCTGTGTGCCTGTAGACAACTGTTTCCCTGTAAACAGCGCTAAGTGTTCTACTGCATTTAAACAATGGTTTTCTACTTATTTTAATGCCGAAAAATACATTCGAGGCCGTGTTCATACCCTAGATGGAAGCCAAGTCTGCTTAGTCTTTATTAATGCGTGCCCGGAACAGTCGGTAAACCTCGACAAGCTGTCGCTGTTAGACGATTGCCTGAGCGTGATGTTGGATAAGTTTCATCTCGAAAAAGCAGAGACCAATCAAAACACGTTGTACGAAAAGTTACAAAGCGTAGCGAACATAGGCACATGGGAAGTTGATTTGACCACTAATGCACTTAGCTGGTCTTCACAAACTCGGCTTATTCACGAAGTCTCAGAAGACTTTGTCCCCACATTAGAAACAGCTATCAACTTCTACAAAGAGGGGTTTGATAGAGATGAGATAAACCGCATTGTCTCCCACACGGTCGCTACGGGTGAACCGTGGAGTGCAACGCTTGAACTTGTCTCCGCCAAAGGTAATTCAGTTTGGATAGAAACCCACGGCATGGCTGAGATGAAGCACGGAAAGTGTATTCGTTTGTTTGGGACTTGCCAAAACGTAAACAAGTCGGTGCAACTTAGACTTGAATTGGATGAGAGAAGAAGAGAAGCCGAAGCTGCGTCTAAAGAACGTGGCATGTTGTTATCCCGTATAAGCCACGAGTTAAAGACGCCGCTTAATGGCATTACCGGCATGCTGCAGGCGCTCAAGTTCGAAAATAAAGAAAATGTGCGAATGCGTAAAGCGGATGTGGCGCTTCATAGCGCAGACCGCTTATTGTCTCTTATAAACGATGTTTTGGATTACACGTCCATTATTAACGGCGAATTCTCACTAAAATATAGCGACTTTTGTGCGCGTTCGTTAATTGAAGATATCCTGGATGTATTTAAAACAAAATGTGCAGAGAAAGGCGTAAGGCTTTACGCGGTGCTGTCTTTTGACGAAAACACTTATGTTCACGGAGATGCCGCCCGAATCAGTCAAGTCATTACAAATTTACTATCGAACGCGGTTAAATTTACGCCGAAAGGGTATATTTCGGTGCAAGTTACGTTAAAGCACCAAGGCGATGTGCCTATCTTACTTGCGTCAATTGAAGACACTGGTGTGGGCATGAGTGATGAAATATTGTCACGTATTTTTAGACCATTTCAAAACGACACCGCCAGTGCCTCTGAGGAGTTAAATGGAAACGGTTTAGGGTTGTCTATCGTCAATCAACTTGTTGGCAAAATGGATGGCGAGCTTGAAGTGCGCTCAAGCGCAGGGAAAGGCTCCTGTTTCGATATTGCTATACCTGTAGAAATGGCAGTTTTAGATAAAGAAAAGCAGAGTGACGTTATCCTCTCTTCAGACTTGCTTAGCGTTCCTCTTAACGTTTTGGTTGTTGATGACAACGATATAAACCGTTTCGTGCTTGCATCCATGCTAGAGAAGTTTAATTACCTTCCAGATGAAGCCGAAAATGGCGAAGTGGCCGTTCAAATGGCTCGAGCTAAAAAATACGACATTATATTCATGGATTGCGCTATGCCAGTGCTCGATGGGGTAAGTGCGACTAAGATTATTGTCCAAGAAAACTTATTGCCCAAACACGGTCGTATTGTGGCTGTAACGGCAAATACAACGCCTGAAGATAAAACTAATTGTAGCAATGCGGGCATGGCCGATTTTCTTGCCAAGCCCGTGGTACAAAATGACGTTACCCTTCAGGTGCGCCATGCACTAAATGCTAAATCAGTGACAGCGTAGAGGTTAAAGTACGTTTATTCCGCTGAAGGGGCCGTATCTTTTACGGTTTCCCAATGCGTTACAATATAGTCTGTAACCTGCGAGCCGACATTATAGGCGGCTTCTATAGCGGCTCCCATTGCTGCATATCCATCGCCAGAACTCTCTAACTTTAGGTTCTCCGCAGCGCTCAACGATGGTGGCTGCATGGTAAAATTGCTCGCCGTTCTAAGAATAAGTAAGCGGTCTTTGTTGACTAACCCTGCATTGTCCAAGTAGCTCAAGCTTTGAAGTGTTGCTGAGTCTTCCATGCCCGAGGTAACAAAATTTCCTTTGCCCTGCGTCCAGTATGCCACCCAATCGTTTGCCCACGCATTTAGTTTTTCGCCATGCCAAAAAGTAGAAGCAGATAAATGCGCACCCATAGATACATTTGGAAGTGCCCTCGCATTAGCTGAGTTGGTGTACTTGTCTCTCAATGCATCCATCGCTTCGTTGTTTAAAAGCTTGGTGTCTTTTGTCAACGAATAGGCCCACTTTGCTAACGGTAAGTTCAGCGCGTACACCTCGCCATTTGGGCTGTTGTTTACGTCTACAGCGTCAGCGTTCTCAAAGGGCGCATGAGTGAAGAGGGGGAAATAACCCGTACTCCACTGAGACGGAATTTCTCTAGCGTCAATTTGATGTGCTAGGTCGCCATCGACTACGTAATCGGTCCAAATTGCACTTCCAATGGTGTTATCCGCTGGGTCGACTCCCGCGATCCCTGCAACCAACCAATAGGCTTGGGATAAATCAAAGCGAGGATCAAGACCTAGTGCCATTATTGCTGCTGAAGCGCGCGCAATGCCCATTCCCGTAACCATACCGATTACACCTGTATCAGGGTTGGCGTAAATATCGTGAAAGCCATGAGGCAAAGGGTATTGGGTTGTGAGTTTCTGGCGAGCCTTCCACAATTGAAATTCACCAGGCGCGTCGCCTTCGTCGCTGCCAATTTCGAACATACTTACCACAACAACTTTCACTTTCATTGGCGGCTTAGCGTCATTGGTTTTAACACTGGCAGAATAACTACTGCTACAGAAACCCAAAAACATAGCCAATATAAGCAAAGCGTTGAAAAAGGCAGACCGTTTTTGTTTAAGCAGTGGATAAAAAGAAAGATGCATTTAGTACTCCTAAAAAAGAGCCCAGCATTATCAAACTGGGCTTCTTATCGAAAAAACTTACAGGCCTGAGAGCGTGTGTCGAACGTTCAATCTACACATGAGGCACGACCACGCTCAAAGAGTATGCGAACTTAGAATGAGTAAGTAAATTTAGCATTCCAGTGACGCGGTAGTTCAGGTAGTACAATTTGACTACCAAATAGATCAGGGAAGTTAGAGCGGAAATAACGCTCGTCAGTTAAGTTTTTAACGGTTAAGTTTATCGACCAATCTTCTGCTTGATATGACAAGCCAGCATTGACTAACGTGTAGGCTGGAAGTGTCACTGCAGCTGAGTAGCCAGACGCGACCTCATCCACATCCACAATACTCACGTTGGCAGCATAACCATTTTGGAAGTCATAGGTTGCTGTCAGCGTGTAAATATTTTCAGGAATACCGGCCTTTCGTCCGTCAGAGTTTGTTTCTCCTTCACCAACAAGGTTAAGACCTACTACGTTCCCGCCAAAAATTAACGAAGGATCATCAAGAGCAACTAAATCGTCAGCACCTAAGAACCCAAATTGGTTTCCATTGGCAAGTGCAGTTAAGTTGATAACTTCTATATTTGTATAGCCAGCAGAAACAACAAGGTTCTCATTGACTACCCAACGAAGTTCAAATTCAGTGCCTTCGTTATTGGTTGTGTTGTTGGTGACCGTATTCTGAGTATTGAAGTCGGTACGCTCTTGCTCAAAGAATGAAAGGGCAAAATAGAGTGTATCGTCAACGAGAGAACCTTTAATACCGTATTCCATCAGCTCAGAGGTGTCGAATGCACCGCCACCACCAGGTTGATTGAGTTGGCCAACACCAATCTCGGCGCCCTGGCCTGCAACAAGGGTAGCTTGCTCTGCTGCAGTGATATAAGGAATAAGGCCAAATTCAAATTCATATGAAATACTAGCGTTCCAAGACCATCCATCTACGGTTTCTTCAGCATAAACTGGTGTTTCATCTCCAGTAGCACCCAGAAGTAAATCCGTGCGCGATGTGCTTTCAATATCAATAGTGTCGTATCGTAAACCTAGTACTAAGTTTAAACCCCAGTCCCAAGTTAAATCGGTCATTGCAGCAATGCCTAAGTCTAAGTAATTACCTACGTCATAGTTGTCGTAGTTTTTACCCGAGCGGGTAGACAAAAGGCGGCGATCTAGCGCTGAAGACGGCATGGTTAGGTCGCGACGATTAAAGAACTCGTAAGTAAAGTCATCGCCGTGCTCAAAGTCGGTATAGCGTACAGATGGAGAAAATTGAAATTGCGCTAATAGTCCGTCGTTCTCATATTCTGTCGCAAAAATTAGTTTGTCTTCTATAACCCAGCTGTCATGGAATTGTGAGAAGCCATAAGCATTTTCGTTTATGTTGTCGTATGCATCATAGAAAAGCTGGTTGCGAATTTCCCAATTATCCGTGTAGTAAATGGTGTCGAAGTAGAGCGTTATGGCTTCGTTACCAAGTTGGTCATCAGGTGCTACCAAAGTTTGGCTACCACTTAAGGTCGTGGTACCTGGGTTTTGTAATGCCATTAAAGGATCGAAAAAGTCGCCTGTAACCGAATCTAATGGGACAGCTGGCGTGAAAATAAACGGTGAAATCAAGTCGGCGACTTCAGCATATTCTTCGTGACTGATTTGACCGTCGCCGTCCGTATCTAATGGTTGAGCCGTACCTGTAATATAGGTTCCGTCGTCAATTAACTCCTGAGTTAATCGGTTCCAGCCGGCCACTTGGTTACCATCGTAGTCGTGGTACATACCACCAAATTCAAAGCGAAGGTTATCGGTAATATCGATATTAAATGATGCTTGAAGTACGGTTTGATCAGTCTGGGTATTGTCGTAGTAACTGTCAGAGTTTTCTAGCTCACCGTATATGTAATAGCCCATTTCTTTACCGGCAACACTAGTCGGTCCGCCAACTTCTGCGGTTAAAATGCTCTTGTTCCACGACCCCGTTGTGTAAGACAACGCGCCTGTTGGTGCATCTAAATACTGCCCCGATGACGCACGGGCAGACTTGGGATTAAAGTTCAGATAACCACCAATTTTTGATGGGCCGTAAATAGGTGATGCCGGACCACGAACGATGTCGATTCGGCTGGACGCGCCAATAGGCGTAGGGTAGTTACCTGGGTTGTCTAAGCGCTTAACACCGCGGAAGTAAGTTTCCCCGGGCGTGCCCCGCACATCCAGAGAGCCTGCAACACCGAAGAACGACTGTGTGAATGTACCTGGTGCGAACGCGACGAGTTCATCAATGTCTGAAACGTTGAAGCGCTCCATTTGCTCTTGAGAAATCGTGGACGCTGAGCGAGGCGTTTGGAGAATAGATTTGCCAAAGCCAAAAACTGACTCAACGTCTTGGCCAGGAAGGCTCCCAAGGGATCCTGTTACCTGAATTTTTTCAACGTCTTTTTCTTTAACCTCTGTCTCTTCTTGAGCAAAAGCTTGCGACGATAGCGCGACCGCGGTAGTCATTGCAAAAGCTTTTGCTAGAGGAGATAAATTGAATGTAGTGTTTTTCATGGTTTCCTCGTTATTTTTAGTTGCCCCTTTTTAGGGTTCTTTTCACGCATTTTTATATGCGTTTTGTTATTGGCAAGAGAGTTAGCAGGATGAGTGCCAACTACTTGTCCAGTTGGTCAACTTTTAACCTTCTCTTAAGTTGCTGAATTATAGGGATAAAAATATATAATGTTGTTCTTATATTGTTATTTTTATGTAAATAAACTCAATCGCATAAATGCATGCACTTATAAGGTGATTTTTAGCGAGCTTTTGCACTAAAAAGAGCAGAGGTTACGCCCGGTTGTCCGTCTATACTTAAAATGGATGTCGAGTGTGCTGAGTGCTTAACAGCCTCATGGTTTACAAAGGCTTTTTCATTGAGTACTTTCGGCGCCCTACGGCTACTTTCTGGCTTTGGGTTTTGAATAGGCTCGTAAGCAGGGTTGTCCCGTGCAACGCCAGTGCTGCTTTCAATTTTTTGTGCACTAGCGTGTGGGGAAGCAAGGGGCTTTTTTCCAGGTAAGGTTAAATCAAGGATGACGGCGGTAAGGCCGGCCGAGGTTACTGGAGAAAGTAAGATATTTTCAAGCCATGAAGGCAATTCAGAAAGGGCTTCTGGTACCATCATTACACCAATCGCCATACCTAGCGCACACGCTGTCACCAAACTACTGCGCCTATCAAGCGCGTAGCTGGCTAAAAGCTTTAAACCGCCCACGGCCACCATGGCAAACATAACCAGAGTAGCACCGCCAAGAACTGGCTTGGGAATAGCCTGCAGCACACCACCTACAATGGGAAAGAACCCAATAACAACGAATAGCGCTGCAACAAAAAAGCCGACCTTACGGCTGGCGATGCCGGTTAATTGGATAACCCCGTTATTCTGGCCAAATGTAGTATTTGGAAAGGTGTTGAACATGCCAGCAAGTAACGAATTAACGCCGTCGCCCAAAATCCCGCCTTTCACTCTTGCAAGATAAATCGGGCCGCTCACAGGCTGCTTACAGAAAAGGCTATTTGCGGTTAAGTCGCCGGCCGTTTCTATTGCACTAAACAAATAGATGAGCGCGATAGGTAAAAAGAGAGTGATATCAAATGCAATGCCAAAGGCAAAAGGGGTGGGGATCGCTACGACGGAAAGCGAAGCAAGGCCGCTGAAATCTAATCCTTTTGTAATGCCGACATAGGTTGCGCCAATCGCCATACCTATAAAGATGGCACTCAAACGCAGCCAATGATTTGTTGAGGCGTTCAAGAAAACAATAATGAGCAACACGCCAAGGCCGACGGCTAAGTTTTCTGTGCTGGCGAAGTCAGCAGCGTGAAAGCCGCCCGCAAGGTCAGTCATGCCTACGTTTATCAAGCTTAGCCCAATAGCGGTTATCACAATTCCTGTAGTTAATGGTGTAATGATACGTTTGAGTTTATGTACAAATAGACTGAACACCACTTCGACCATGGCACCCGCCATAGTTAATCCAAACAACAAAGACAGAACATCTTCGGGTGTTCCTCCATCCGCCTTGACCTGATTTCCTGCCAGTATCAACGCGCTAATAAACGCAAAACTGGTACCTTGGATGGCTACCAATCCACTGCCTACCGGGCCTATACGCTTTGTTTGAATTGCCGTGCCTAAGCCGCTTACAAACAAGGCCATACTGATAAGATAAGGCGTGTATTCAGTAAGGCCCAGTGTTGATGTAACAATAAGAGTCGGGGTAATAACACCGACAAAGCTTGCAAGTAAATGCTGAATTGCCGCGGTAAGTGAAGGAAGAAATGCCGGACTATCATTTAAATCGTAAAGTAGTTCGCTGTGATTTGAAGACATGGTTATTTCCTTGTTATTTCCTTGTTATTTCCTTCATTGGCGCAGACCGAGGCGGCAAACTCGCAGATGAAATCACTGTAGCGTTCCACGTTGCTGTTAAGAGGTTGTACTTTGCTGTTTGCAGAAGGTATTTGGTTAGCGCTTTCCGCTATTAAGGCTAAAAACTGTGTTAGATCTCGGTTTAGCTCAGTAAGTAGTTGCTCTTTTTTCTCGTCTTGTAAAAAGCTGTACTTGATACTGTTTTGACTTAATGTAACTAGCTCACTCCAGCTTAGATTGAACTGGGTAAATGCCAGGTAATATTCATCTGTGAGTGTGGCATCCCACATCCCTCGGTCGTCGGTTGAAAGTGCAGTGGGTACACCGGTTCTTAAAAGTTGAGGAAAGGGATGAGCGCTCAAATCATCGATGTATTCTAACTTTAGGTTTGAAATTAAATTGGTTTCAATCAAATAGCGGTTATGGCGCATGAGCAAATACGTTGAAGGATCTTTTAGCAGATTAATGCCATGGCCTATTCGCTCTGCGCCTAACAATAAGGTGTCCCGAATATTGGTATCTGCATGCTCAGATTCACCTGCATGAAAGGAGAGGCGAATGGCTGGATATTGAGCTCTAAGTCTCGTTATGGGCGCTAAAAAGCGCGTGGGTTGACCTCGGGGATCGTCCTCCCTGCCAACCAAATTTATCCCTACATACCATTTTCTATTGGCGTCTACGAATTTGAAGATCCAGTCTAGTTGAGCTTCAATGTTGTCAGTAAAACGAACCAAGGCATATTGAAAACGAACGGTGACACCAGTAGCTTTCGCTGGTTCGCTATCGAGCATGTCTGTAATAACTTTGAGCGCTTCAGCAGGGGGAAAGCGGCTCCCATCTGCGCGATTCATAAACCTAACGTTCATTTGCGTTTCTAAATAGCGCACATTTTCTTGTTGATACAGCTGCATGTTTCTAAGCAGAACCTGCGCTGTAATATAGGGGTTTTGAGTAAGCTCGCTTAAACGCTGCCAGTGAAACTCAAAAAACTCCTCTCGACCTTCTTCTGGCTTATCAAGTTCAACACTATGGATAAACGCTTCTTGTTCTTTGTTACTTAGGGCATTCAGCGCTTTATATTGCTTTTGCTTACATTTCGTTAGTTTAGAGTGGGTAGTGTTAGAAATAGTATGAAACAACGGCGCCGAGTCACACTCGCTATGATTTATCTTAGTGAAGTACTGATAGCCGCCGTTTAGTGCTTGATTAGTTGCTAGCTCATACCACCATTTGCCGTACGCCGAGCCTGATAAGTGATGGTGCAAGTCACCGCCTTTTGGAAACTGTTTAAGTAGTTGATAGGTCTGTGAATCGGTCAATGACTGAGTATATTGCTTAAACCAACTGTTTGCGTCTTCTTCAGTGGGAAAGGGGTTTGCGGCGGAATAAAGACCAACAAAGGATAAAGACAAAATGAACAGGGTTCGTACAACAAATGACATGAGCAATTTTTCTTAGCAATAGTTGCTCTATGGTTGCAAGATATTGACCAGTTGGTCTGCTTGGTAATGTGTTTTTAAGTTGTTGTTTTAAAGTGTTTTTTATGTCGGTTTGGGTCAGGAGCAAATAATTAGGCAATTCGTAAGCCCCATTTTGGTGCCTAAACAAAAAAATGCGCTAAATTAGCGCATTTTTTTAGAGCAGTGCGAACGGTCGTTTTATAGGACTACGCCTTCATCTAACGTCACAAAAATTGAGTGGCGTACTTCATTGTACATTGCGCGGGAACAATGGCCTTCGCCTTCTGTGTCTTCTAGCAATAGTACGTCACCTGCTCCAAACACATGACGTTCACCGTTAGACACCGTAAATTCAGCACGCCCTTTAATAATGAAAAGGAGTTGTCGCGCCGGCGCTGGATGCCACTTAAAATCATAATCTGCGGGCGTTTCGCGAAAAATTATTTTATCTGCACCGAATTTCTCTGAAAGCATACCGATAGGACCGCCGTCTTTTAGCGCAATCTCCACTTCGCCAAAGTGACTTTTACCTGCTTCATCGTTGTAAATCCTTGTTATTTTCATTATTAACCCTTCATTAAAACTTTACTGATTTGACCACTACGTATGCTTGAGCTTGCTAATGGTTTTATAAAGTACTGACAAACTTGCGGCCACGTCATCAATGGTAATAGATTCTGCAGGGTGGTGGCTTATTCCCCCCTTACAACGAGTAAATAACATGGCCACAGGGCAAATATCAGCAATAGCCATAGCGTCATGACCTGCACCCGAGGCAAGTACCCTCGGCTCAATCCCGCTTTCTTTAACGCCTCGAACTAGCGCTTCTTTCAGCTGGCTATCGCAATGCACCGCAGGTGCGCTGTGTGTTTGCTCCCGTGTTAGCGTTATTTGTCGTGCATGCGCAATGGCATCAAACTTTTGCAATATTTCTGCCAATACAGAATCTCGCAATTCATCATCTTCGCTTCTGATATCGAGAGAAAAACGTGTGCGACCAGAAATGACGTTAACACCGTTTGGCGCATTTTCAATTTTACCTACCGTGGCTACAACGCCCGGACGCTGCAAGCTTATGCTCTCTACAGCCAATAGCATCTCTGCACTTGCGCACAATGCATCTCGTCGCATAGACATTGGCACAGTGCCAGCGTGACCCGCCATGCCTTCTACTGAAAAATTAAAACGTTTTGCACCTGCAATAGCACTGACAACGCCAACAGGCAGATTTTCTTGCTCTAAAACAGGGCCTTGTTCAATGTGAAGCTCTATGTAGCCCAAAATGTCGGTACGGGAAATAGCGGCACTGTTTACTGCGTCGAAATTAAGGCCGAAGTTTGCCATGGCTTGCTCTAAGTTCACGCCATTTTCATCTTTTAGATGACGCCATTGCTCTTGCCACTTACCGGTGAGCGCGCGGCTTCCTAAAAGGGTGGTGCCAAATCGCGTGCCTTCTTCATCACAAAAACCCACAATATCAATATGAAAAGGGAACTTGGTTTGCGTGCCGTCAAACATAGCGACCAGCGAAATAGCGGCGACCACGCCTAGCATGCCGTCGTACTTTCCGCCGTTAGGCACAGTGTCGAGGTGGCTACCTAGAATTAATCGCGGTGCGTTGGGCACGCTTGATGTATAGCGCCCCCATATATTGCCAACGGCGTCTTGCCAGGTGGTCATTCCGGCTTCAATCATCCACCCTGAGGCTAGTTGATTTGCAAGCTTGTGTTGTTCGGTCAAATAGCGCCTGTCTAAACAGGCTGGGTCCTGGCTTAAGGTGCCTAATGTTTCGCACCTTGCCATAACTTGCGTAGCTAATTCAGCAAATTCTGCGAATTCACCCATTGGTGACTCCCGCCGCTTTAGCCTTAGCATAAACGCTAAGCGCAGCATCTACCCCTTTACCGGCAGGTAGCGCAACCCCTTGCATACGAAGCACAGTTTCAAGGGACTGGAGGGTATGTAACACGGCATCTTCTCTGGCGTTATAGCCCATAGTGCCAATGCGCCAAATTTTTCCTTTTAGCGGACCAAAACTAGTGCCTATTTCAATGTTAAAACGCAGAAGTAAGGTTTCGCGTACCTCTTCGCCATGAACACCCTCGGGAATATGAACACCTACAACATTGTACATTTTGTGTTTCAGGTCGCCGAAGGGCTCAAGTCCCATGGCCTGAATACCGGCTAGCATGGCGTCGCCCGCTACTTTGTGACGAGCAATCACGTTCTCCTGGCCTTCTTCTAAATGCAGGCGCGCGCATTCACGGGCGCAATAGAGCATACTGGCCGCTTCGGTGTGGTGATTTAGTCGCTCCTCGCCCCAATAATCCATGATCATGGGCAAGTCGAAGTAGTTAGAACGAATTTTAGGGCCACGCGCGGCTTCATGGTGAGCATCGCGAATGCCGGCTTCAACGTGGTGACGGGTACGCACGGTTTTAACAAACTTGTCGCTTAGTGTAATAGGAGCACTGCCTGATGGGCCTCCTAAGCACTTTTGCAGGCCAACTGACACCGCATCTAATTTCCAAGCATCAACGTCTAGCGGGTTCCCACCTATTGACGCTGTTGCATCGCAGTAAAACAACACATCGTTTGCTTCACAAATCGCGCCAATTTCTGCAAGCGGTTGCAGCATGGTGGTGGACGTATCCCCTTGAACAATGGCAAGCAGTTTTGGTTTTACGTCTTTTATCGCCTTTTCAATTTGTTCAGGTGAAAACACTTCGCCCCACGGCACTTCAATGGTGTGAACTTCAGCGTCGGCGCGCTCTGCAATTTCAGCAAGCAAATGCCCAAAACGCCCGAAGATAGGCACAAGGACTTTATCGCCTGGCTCAATTGCCGACACCAATACAGCTTCAATTCCAGCGCGCGACGTACCGTCAACCAAGAAGGTTTGCTGGTTTTTCGTATTGAAAACATCGCGGTAAAGTTGCATCACCTCGTTCATGTAGCCAGTCATTACAGGGTCATATTGACCTACTAACTGGGTAGACATGGCGCTTAACACTCGGGGGTAGCAGTTAATTGGGCCCGGTCCCATTAGCAAGCGAGGCGGCGGGGATAGTGGAGCAAAGATTCTGTTAGAGGCTTCTTTAGACATGTGGGCACTCCTAGATAAGCACTTGCGCTAGCATGCGCAAGCCAGTGATGATGAGAACAACGGCGAAGATTTTCTTAAGTAAGCCAGCGTCTAGCTTGTTGGCTATGCTTGCTCCGACAGGCGCAAATAACACGGTGAGCGGAACAATGCAGACAAACCCCAGCAAGTTTACATAGCCGTACGTAGCGAAGGGAGCGTCAACAGGAGTGGTACCAACAAATAGCAGCGTGAGTGCCGCTGGAAGCGAAATGATTAAACCGACTGCAGCAGCGGTACCCACCGCTTTGTGTGCTGGGTAGTTACAAAATGTGAGAGTCGGCACGGTTAACGTACCGCCACCAATGCCTACCATAGAACTAAATAGGCCAATGCAGGTTGCCATAATCGACTGACCCGCGCGGCCCGGTAGCCCTTTAAATAGCGCGTCTTTCTTGCCAATAAGCATATTAATGGCAGACAAGGTTGCAATAATGCCAAACAGTAAGGTTAGGAACGTCGGGTTAACCGCCGTCACCGCATAGCTTCCGGCAAGCACGCCAATTAAAATGAACACTGCCCACGCTTTTAGCAACGCAAAGTCTACATTGCCCTTACTGTGATGAGCACGAATAGAGCTTACTGAAGTAGGGACGATGGTTGCCAATGACGTGGCCGTGGCTATTACCATTGCGCTCTCAGGTGACACACCAAGGGCTTGGAACAAGAAAAACAGTACCGGCACAATAACAATGCCTCCACCTACGCCAAGCATTCCTGCTAGTATGCCTGCGAACACGCCTGTTCCCGCAAGCGATAATATAACCGTTAGGTTATCCATTAAAAACTGCATGTGATTTCTTTCTCTTTAACGTTTATTGGTTTAACTATTTGTCAGTGCTGCGTCTTAGCCACTGCGAATAAACTAGCGGTGTCCAAGGTAGGCTTTGCCGTCACTTCTTGGGTCGCTTGCGCCACTCACTGTACCTTCTGTGTCGCGAATAATTGCACCAGCATGACCCATGAGTTCGTTGCAAGGATCTACCGTCACCATATCGTGTCCTCGTGCCAGTAAGCTTTCCCCCACATACTCAACTAAGTCACGCTCTGCTTTTAAGTTGTGACTTTGATCGCCCCAGGTTCTACCAAGTAGCCAACGGCCGAGGGAAATAGCTTTGGCGATAGGTTGGCCGTGGTAGACATGACGAGCAAACAGCGCCGCTTGGGTTTGAGGCTGACCTTCACCACCCATGGTGCCGTAACTCATGCGTCGACCGTCAACAAGCTCAGCGAAAGCGGGGTTAAGTGTGTGAAATGGTTTTAAGCCTGGTGCCAAATATTGGTTACTGCTTGGAACGACTGAAAACGAAGTGCCACGGTTGTTCCACACAATGCCTGTTTGCGGGCTCACTACGCCCGAGCCGAACTCCCAATATAGCGACTGTATATAGCTCACCATTCGACCTTCAGAGTCGCAGCAACCCATCCAAATAGTATCGCCGTGCTTGGCTTCATGGGGCCAAGGAAGTGCTTTATCTAAAGAAATGTTCTTCACCATTTCATCAAGTACATCATCACTTAACAGGCTTTGTAAGTTAACGGGCGTACGAGACGGGTCGGTAACGTTCGCGTTGCGCGCAATAAAAGCTTGTTTTGTGCACTCGATAAGTAAATGCACCATGTCAGCATCGGTGCTCCCTAAATGCTGAACTTTGTCGTACAGGGCTAAAATAATGAGCGACGCCACACCTTGCGTGGGCGCCGGCAAGTTATAAAGCTTGCCTTTGCTGGTGGATACTGACAATGGCTCAACAATTGTCGCTTTGTAATTGTTAAAATCTTCAAGACGAATAGGGGAGCCGGCGGCTTCTAAGTCTTCAGCCAGCTGTGAAGCTAACTCACCGTGGTAAAAGTCATCTAATCCTTTTTCTGCTAAATGCTTCAAAGTTTCAGAGAGCTTTGTTAGCTTTAAAATTTTACCTTTTTTAAGGGCTTTCCCCTTAATCAAAAACTGAGCGAAATTTTCATCCGCACTTAACTCGTCAAAGGTTTTGTTGCTGGCATCCACCAAGCTCTGGGTAACTTCAATCCCCCAGTTAGCTTGACTAATCGCCGTATCGAACAATGTGCTTAACGGTAAACCGCTTTGCCATTTGTGACTTATTTCAAGCGCGGCTTGCCAACCAGCAACAGCACCTGCCATGGTTAATGCAGACTTTCCGCCTCGACTCGGTATGGCATCGCTACCCTCGTAGAAAGAAGGCGTTGCACCTTTTGCTGCTACACCAGATGCATCAATGCCAATCGGCTTTTTACCAGGCTCACTGATTAGCCAAAATCCATCACCGCCCATGCCATTCATGTGCGGGTATTCAACCGCGATAGAGGCCGCCGCAGCTACCATAGCTTCTATAGCTGTGCCGCCTTTTTCTAGTATGTTTAAGCCCACTTGCGATGCTGCAAAGTGAGGGGCGGTAAACGCTATATTTGGTTTTTCACTCATTTTTAATTCCTTCAAAAACTCGGCAATCGCGCAGTCAGGTCAAGCCCAAACAAGGCAAAATGACGGGGCGCTTAGGTCTTACTTCCGCTTTCTACTTTCTACTTGAATGCGATAGGGCGCTAATGCTTTATTTGAGTGCAACTTAAATAAAACAGGCGCGCTTTACACGTTTAGCGAGTGGCTAGCTTTTTTGCTAACGCGAGAAGTGCAAGATCGTTGCCTTTTTTGCCCACTAGCGATAATCCGCATGGAGCGTTGTGTAGGGTAAACAACGGCAGATGAAGCTGGGGTAAACCCGCAAGCCCAGCTATCGCCGTAAGTGCGAGCAGAGCGTTTCTATCATTTGCCAGAGTCGTTTCATCGGCATCACATCGAGGTGCTACACCGGGTGTCGTGGGAATAATCAGTACGTCTATGTCTTCAAATAGAGCATTTAAATGACTGATTACCACAGATTGTTGCGCTTTAGCTTGTTGTACATCTTGTGTCGTTATGGTTTTACACCAATTCAAGCGCAACACGATATCTTTAGCGATATCAGGTTGAGTATTTTCAATCCATTCGCCATGTTGCTGCCATATTTCATTGCCCTGTAAGGTACGAAAAGTAGCAGCTGTTTGTAATGTGTCTAAATCAAGCTGAGTCTCTGACAATACAATACAGTCGTTGTTATCTGCCAGCGCTGCAAGCCATGTTTTGCACAGCGATTTGTGAGCGGCCTGCTCAAATAAATGCGCTGCTATGCCAAATCGAAGCGAACCTGATATTTCACTTTGTGTTGCGCTATCTATGCAGACATTGGCAACTTTAGTCAGCGTGTTTAGGTCGCGTGTCATCCAGCCCACGGTATCAAACGACGGAGCAAGTGCCACCATATTGTCGCAGGCCACAACGCCGTGCGTGGTGCGAAGCCCCCATAACCCTTGATAGCTAGACGGTACGCGAATAGAGCCGCCGGTGTCGGTGCCAAGCCCTATGTCGGCAAGGTGCGCGCTAACGGCTACCGCTGAACCTGACGAAGAACCACCAGGTATATGAGCTGGTGCCACTGGATTTACCAGTGTTTCGTAGTGCTTATTCTGCCCGTGTAAACTGTAGGCAAGTTCATCAGTGATGGTTTTGCCTTTGAACGTGGCACCCGCTTGAAGCATCTTTGCTACGCAACGATTTGTGTTTTTCGGAATCGCGTGTGTGGCTAACCAATCAGGATTTCCTGCTGCGGTTGGCAATTCTTCAATGTGAAACAAATCTTTCACTGCCAGACCTAGTCCGCTAAGCGGCAATTTACTTTGACTTTTTGCCTGATTCAGCGCTTTTCCTGACGCCGAAAATGCGTCATCTTTAACACTACCGTCAAGACTGAATGCGATTTCTAGGTTTTTAATTGCCTGTGTGAACTTGGCATCACAGGGCTTCAGTACAAAAGGAGAGCTCACAGCGCGTTACTTATTCGTTATTGTTTCTTTATTCGTCTTTAGATTAATGAAACAACTGTTTCATTAAAAAGTCAAGAGAAACGAACGTTACTTCATTGGGCATTTTAGTACGTACATTATTTTCTGTGAGTTACATAATTGGTAAAGCGCTGAGTAAATCGTTAAAGAACACTAAATAAGTTGCTAAAAGCCTTGGGGGTTTTGCTTCAGGTATGCAACTTCTTCTGGTGTCGACTCGCGCCCTAAAATTCGGTTGCGGTGAGGGTAGCGGCCAAACATTTCAATTATCTGTTGATGGCGCTTTTCAAAGGAGAATTCTCTTTCAAGGCCTTCTTGTGAAAATAGTTCCAATGCGACGTCGTGGATTGCGAGTGATTCACTATGCATAAACGGCATATACAGAAACGCGCGCTGCTGCGGTGTAAGTACCTTATCGGCTTCAACACTTACCGCTTCTTGCGCAAGAACCAAAGCAATGCTGTCTGCACTGAATGCATCTTTGTCATTGCGATGAATATTTCGCGAGAATTGATCGAGAAGAATTATTTCGGCAAGACGACCGGTAGCCGTCGCTCGCCAAGGCCACAACTCGCCCTTTATGGCTGCTGCACGCAATTTTGAAAATCGCGAAGTGATCGTTTTATCTAGTGCTGCATCTTCCTTAAACCATTGCTCTGGGGAGAGTTCTCCAAACCAAAAGTCTAGCACACCGTTAGCTTCTTCCATGACTACTTGCGTTTTATCCATATCAACTCCAACCACACGCTTTTAGCAGTGAAATTAAATTAACAGGTACGTTTTTATGCATTAAAACCCAAAATAAGCGTTGTGAATTAATACTTATACCCATTTTTAAGCGCTTTAGTTCCCTTTACGCTTGCAAAATAACAATTCTCTGCTATCCGCTCTCTTTATAGTATTGCTTAAAAAATGTTCTGTGGGAAGGGTTAACGCTTTGGACTTTCTAGCTCATCCATTTGAATGTAGATGTCAGTAATCGCGTCGACGCGGTCTGCGGCCTGGCTTCCTAATACTTCGTAGGTAAGGTTACACAGTGATGCAACCAGGCTCATTGGAGCCGCGTAACTATCAAAAGGCGAGTCACTGCCAATGTGGGTAACCAACAGGTGGTCGACATCGTGACGATATCCTTGGCCCGTTGGCTCGGTAATTAATACGGTTTTACAGTGTTTAATGCTATTTAAAACAAATTTGAATTGTCGGGTTCTACGACGAAAACCAAAAAGTACGACAAGATCATTTTCGGTTAGGTCGATAATATCTTCACTAAGTGTTTGACCGGGCTGAGGAAGCACACGGACCGACGCACGAATTTGTTTGAGCTGCTGCCTAAAATGAAGTGCAATGGGGTAGGCGTTTCTAAAACCAATCAAGGTGACCTGGCCTGCTGATGCCAGCAATTTAGCAATATCTGTCAACGCCTCTGAGGAAGTGCTATCAAATGTATTGGCCAAATTCTTACTATCATTCTCATGCTGAAGTACACCACTTGAAGGGCTTACAACAGGCACGCCTTGCTCACGTAGCTGAATAAGCGCCTCTTTAGCTTGCTGATGCGAGTCAAAACCCAGCTGGCGAAAGAAGCGACTGACTGTGGCCTTTGACGTCCCCGTTTTTTCTGCAATTAAAGACGTAGATTGACTTAATACTGCGATAGGATTCTGCTGAATATAATGCGCAATAGCCTTGCCCGAAGGGGACAAGGAGGCATAGTGGTTTTCAATTTGCTGTAAAACGTCGCTAGGGCTATTTTTTGTCATTGGTATCGCCTTATACATCTTATGCAATTATTTCACGACTTTTGTGCGATATACAAACACTACCTGAATTCAACGCGTTCACGTACTTCAAAATAGGTTTTTCGAAGCCGATTATTGAAGTAGAACACTATAATGAGCGTTGTTGCTTATTACTAAAAAACGCTTATAAGTTTCCACTGCTCTTAAAAAACCTTATCTATATAGAGAGTTACGAATGCGCAGTAAAGAATAGGGCTAAAGTAGCACTTAATTAACCACTCATGCTTTGCAAATTGGCACTACACTTTCATAGACATAAACCGTAAAAATTCACAAAAGTGTCATCGGTTGGTAATTATCTTGTTGGTTTAGCATCGATTCTAGTTAGTAAAAACGTTTGGGGAATCGATCAGCGAACCTAGCATGATCGAGAGAAAGAGGTGAGTTGTGGCAAAGCTGTGGTCTGAATTGATCTTGCTCTTTGTGGTGATTCCCTTTGCCGTTCTCTACTGGATAAAGCATTTTGCAAATTATCTCATGCCTATTTTAGGTGTTATGGGACTTTGTTGCTTAGCTATCTTGTTAGCAGATAAGCAATTTAAACGCATTAAATTGTGGCATTGGGAAGACTATCGAACGCATTTAAAAAGTACGCTAAGGTTATTTTTGCCTTGGGCGAGCTTACTGGCGCTGGTAGTTTACTTTTTTAAACCGGAATTGTTCCTACATTGGTCTATGAACCAGCCATGGATGTGGATAGCTACATTATTGATTTATCCGTTAGTGTCGGTCATCCCGCAAGAGATCATTTTTCGAACGTACTTTTTTCACCGTTACAAGCGAATACTACCTTCGAAATATGCAAGGTGGGCCTTAAGTACTTTTTTATTTGGTTTAGCCCACTTAGTGTACGGTAACTGGATTGCTGTAGTCATTTCTTGGATTGGCGGTGGCATTTTCGGTTATAGGTATATGCAAACTAACTCGACGCCCGTGGTGGTTATAGAACACGCTATATGGGGCAGTTTTTTATTTACCATCGGGCTGGGATCTTATTTAGTTATCGCGTCGTAGTTATTTATATTAAAAACCGAAACACATGAACGCCAAGGAGTGAGGTGATGTTCAGTGCGCAACAAATATTACAACCCTCTATTTTAAATAAGCGAGCGGGGCTTTCTTTCTCGCAAACCGACAGCGAACCTTTTATACAAACTTTGCTTCAACAAAGTGACGAAGGTGGCGCAATAAGCAGTTTATCAAGTGCACAGTCGCTACTCTCTCAGCTTTGGGAGAACTTTGTTTATCGTTTACCGGGGTTGGCGCTAGGTTTAGTTATCATGGCGGCGTTTATCCTTTTAGCGCCACATATTGCCAAGGTTTTAGTTAAACCGTTAACCCGTACGACCACATCTCCACTGCTGCGCTCAGTCATTCAAAGAAGTGTCAGTTTAGTCTTAATTTTACTCGGTATTTATCTATTTTTGTTCTTAGCTGGGCTCACTGGTTTTGCAATCGCGGTGGTGAGTGGTACAGGTGTGGTGGGGCTTATTCTTGGTTTCGCCTTTCGCGACATCGCCGAGAACTTTATTTCAAGCCTACTGCTTACTATTCAACGCCCCTTTAGAATAGGGGATATCGTACAAATCAACGATTTCACCGGCATCATTCAGAAAGTTACGGCACGTGCGACTACACTGGTGGATTTTGACGGCAACCATATTCAAATACCTAACGCGACTATTTACAAAGGGGTAATCAAAAACCTTACGGCCAACCCGCTAATGCGTGGTCAGTTTGTTATTGGCGTGGGTTACGATGCTGACATACAACACGCACAGCAGATGGCGCAAGAAATTACGTCAGCACAAGACAACGTGTTAATCGACCCTGAACCGCAAATTCTTATCGACGAATTAGGCCCCTCGACCTACAACATCAAGGTTTATTTTTGGGTGGATGTAGAGAAAACGAGTGTACTAAAAATGGCGTCGGTGCTGATGCGTAAAATCACCCAAGCCTTCTTAGAGGCGAATATCAGTATGCCTGATGATGCGAGAGAGCGCATTTTCCCTGAGGGTATGCATATTTACCAGGCTTCCGAGAAAGACGCTTCAAGCGCTCGCCCTTCTGAAAATGAAGCAAATGAGTTAAGTGAAATAACAACAGGCCAAAAGAACGTAAAAAGCTTGGATAGCGAAAAGAGTAGTGGAGCCACAGAAAATAGAAACGAAAGATCAAGTGCTAAAGGGGCTGGAAATTCGCGCCCACAAGAATCGAAAATTAATGATGATGTGTCTTCCGAAGCTCATGAAATACGTGAGCAGGCTCGGAATTCGAGAGATCCGGAAGCAGGAGAAAATATTCTTTAGCGTTTGTTATGTAAAGTCTTATTGGAATAGCTAATTTGCCCTCTTTTGGAATCTAGAAGGGAAACGAACATATTGAACGTGCTACAGCAAAGCTGGCCAGAGGTGAGGAGATGTTCAGCAAAAGCTGGGCTGGTGGATTTGCTCGTCGCGCTATTAAACAGGCGCGACGGGCGATAGATTACATCTACCAAGGAATCCTTGCCATAAGTTGACATGCGCTTTCATGACGCTGCTGTATTGATTGAATCCGTCTTGTGACTGTTGCCTGATGTAGCGTTTGAATTCCTCGTGCAGCGACGGCTGCGCAAGCCAGTCTTCCCATAATGGCGCTAGTTTGTAATGGTATTGATTTACCAAACTTCCTACAGGTTGTATTTCCTCAATAAAGAAAAGATAGAATACATTACGCAATATTTTTGCTTTGTCGCTGGCGCGACCTTCTGGGCAGCTTACAGCATCAAGCTCGGTTTCAAGCATATCCGTAAGCAATGAGAGGTTTTGCGTTAAGGTTTGTTGTGTATGCCAAAGTGTAGCGGGTAACCTGGCTGAGCGTATAATTTTTAGCTGTTGTTCAAGCTCGCTGCTCTCAATAATCTTCTCACTATTATTTTCATTCGTAGCCTCTGTTTCTGTATCGCTCGATGCTGTATTGGAAGAATACACATCGCTCAAGAGCAATTCTTTGTTACTTAAGTTGTTAATATAATAAAGCGCGTTTACGCTAGAAAGTGCGTCTTTATTATTCTCAACTGAGAAAAGACGTTCAGGTGTATTAAGCGCCAGACGCAACTCTTGGCTCCCTTGGACTAGGTTTGCCCACGTTTTACTGTATTCTTGTGTCTTTTGTTCACGCCACGATGCGATGGTAGCTGCCAGTGCCGCGTTTCTCTTGTTAGACTCGTTTTCTTTCGTGAGCGCTGCTTCACAGCTTTTGAGTACAGTAAGCAGCTTGCTCTCATAAACAAGCCGCTGTGATGGCAGCTGACTTTTTCCTAGCGACGTATTGCGTTCGGCAACTACAGTGCCCAGCTCACAATCTTGCAGCGCATAAAACTCACGCATGTTTATACTCACGCCCTCAATAGCGTGTTTAAGCGTGGCGGAGTCAGCAAGTTTGGGAAGCGGGGTGGTAATCTTATCGTTAAACGAATCGGGGAGGGGCGTATCGAGTACACGCGAGAGTCGTGCGGCGTAATCGTCAATGCTTTGCTTTACGGTACTACCGCCAAAACAGCCTAGCAAAGCAAACATGGCAACACTGATGACACCAGCGCGGCAAGCGTTTCTTAGTTGCGAAACTTTTAGGTGCCATGGTTTCGCTTGGGAAATATTCACGCGGAGGCACCAGTATGAAGTCCGCGCCCGCCATCGACATAAATGATTTGTCCAGTGATGTAAGGGGCCGATGCCAAGAACGACAATGTTTTAGCAATGTCATTTGGTGTACCTAGTTCACCCAGTGGAATACTCGATATCAGTTTGTCTTTTTCGTCCTCGTCCATTTCCCGTTCTGGCCACAAAATTGCTCCTGGCGCAATACCATTTACGCGAACGTTGGGGGCTAAGTCTATAGCTAACGATTGGGTTAGTGAGGCAAGACCGGATTTAGCAATGAGGTAAACACTGTGTTTGGGGAGTGGACGGTCAATATGCATGTCGACCATATTGATAATGCAGCCTTTACTTACCGCTAATGCTGGTGCCAATGCTTGTGACAAAAACAATGGCCCCTTCACGTTACTGCCTATCAGAGATATCCAGTCGTCTTCTGAAATTTCGCCCACCGGAGTGGGGTAAAAACTAGAAGCATTATTTACTAAAACGTTTATCTGACCCCAAATGCCTAATGCTCGCTGCCCAAGTGCACTTACTTCGTCTGAATTACAAAGGTTGGCTTGAAGACAGGTAGCAGAGTCCTCCCGCTGACTATTTAGCTTTTCAGCCAGTGCAAGTGCCTCGTCTTTAGAATGCCCATAATGGATAATAACGCGATAGCCTTCGCTATGAAGCTGACACGCCATGGCGGCGCCAATTCGCTTTGCTGCCCCGGTAATGAGTGCTACAGGGCCTGAGTTTGTCATAATAAAAGCTACTCTCTATTTTAAATCGACTTATATCTATTTACAGTTTGCGGTGCTTTCTTTCTTAATCCGCAGGTAAAACGGCTGATGGGCAACAAATGCAAGCGAATTTGTTTGTTACATCAACGCTTGTAAATGTCATCTATTATTTGTTTGGCTTGCGTAATGTAATGCGCGCCGAATAATAACCCGTGATTTAAAATATGGTAAAGCTGGTAAATTGGTTTTCTTAATGGGTAATTTTTTTCAATTGGAGTGTGTTGATGGTAGCCCTCAAAGAATGATTGGGGAAAGCCACCAAACAATTCGGCCATGGCAAGGTCGGTTTCCGCATCGCCAACATACACAGCGGGGTCAAATAACACCGGTCCTTTTTTATTAAAGCCTGCATTGCCCGCCCACAAATCGCCATGAAGTAGTGAAGGGTGGGGTTGATGTAAGCTCAAGAGATGTCTTACTCGAGTAACAACATCGTCTATATTGCCATCTCCGCTTTTCCATGTACCAATTGATGCCAAGCGTTCTAGCATGCTACCAATCCGTTTTTCTGCAAAAAAGTCAGCCCAAGACGCCATTCTTCCATTGGTTTGTACACTGGCACCAATGTAATTGTCATGCGGCCATCCATAGCTGGTGTAGGCGTTAACCGCATGAAGTGCAGCGAGTTGCTGCCCTAAAATGAAATAGTCATTTTCAGTAGGTTCAATAAATCGAACGTGAGAAAGTACCAAATATTCCATATTGGGCGTTTCATTGGCTGTAATTCCATGGCAAATGACTCGCGGGGTAGCAATGGTTTGCGTGTTAGCGATGGCCGCTAGTCCTTCGGCTTCATGAGATAATTGCTGAGTATCATCATATTTGCGGGTTTTAACAAAGTAGCGATGGGTCGTATCTTTTATGATGTGACTTTCGTGTGTATCTCCGCCACTTACTCGTTCGGCTTTTTGGCAGCTAAAAAACTGCTGGGTTTCATCTGAAATATGCTCGCTGATAAAATGCCACATATTGCACGCTCTGCTTGTTTTCATGCTTTTTTTCAAGGCGATTGGAGTGTTGAGTGACTACTTTCCTATGGCACACTAGAACACCAGCGAAGAGCCGGTCCAGCAACCTTTATCGCCTTACACTAAAGTATGGGATAAAAACGGTGAAATGCATAAATTCCTACTCAAAATCTTCCTAAACGAAATCAAACCTTCACAAATTAGCCAATAAAGGCTTTTCGATATTGAAGTTGCCCCTACACTGGTTATAATCCACAACTTGCTTTAATACTGAGAAAACTCAGTAAGTTCGACGCGTATGCAGTTTTGCAGTACCAATGCGCTGTATTTTTATGCTGCTTCAAATAAAGCAAGTTTCGAGTGCTATAAAGCACGATTAAATTTTCAAAAATATGCATGTGGCGCAGAGTAGGCGTCACCACTGTAAAGGAATTAAAATGCCTGTAATTACCCTTCCTGATGGAAGCCAACGCGCTTTCGATAACGCTGTTTCTGTACTAGATGTTGCAAATGATATTGGCCCTGGTTTAGCCAAAGCAACCATTGCAGGAAAAGTAAACGGTGAGTTAGTTGACGCCGTTGATATGATTGACGCGGACGCACAACTTCAAATTATTACTGCAAAAGACGATGAAGGTTTAGAAATTCTTCGTCACAGTTGCGCGCACTTGTTAGGTCACGCTATCAAACAACTTTGGCCTAACACCAAAATGGCTATCGGCCCTGTTATTGACAACGGTTTCTACTACGATGTTGATATGGAAGAAAGTCTAACCCAGGAAGATTTAGCTAAACTAGAAAAGCGTATGCTTGAACTGGCTAAAACTAATTACGACGTGGTTAAGAACAAAGTTAGCTGGCAAGAAGCACGCGATGCATTTGAAGCGCGCGGTGAAAGCTACAAAATGGAAATTCTTGATGAGAACATCAGCAAGGACGACCGCCCAGCACTGTATCACCACGAAGAATACACAGATATGTGTCGAGGCCCTCACGTGCCAAACATGAAGTTCTGCCATCACTTCAAACTGATGAAAGTGGCAGGTGCTTACTGGCGTGGCGATAGCGACAACAAAATGCTTCAGCGTATTTACGGTACTGCGTGGGCAGATAAGAAGCAGCTTAAATCTTACTTACAGCGCTTAGAAGAAGCTGAAAAGCGTGACCACCGTAAAATTGGTAAAGCTCTAAACCTTTTCCATTGGCAAGAAGAAGCGCCAGGCATGGTGTTTTGGCACAACGACGGTTGGTCAATTTATACCGAGCTTGAAAGCTACGTGCGTAAGAAACTACGCGAATACGGTTACGACGAAGTAAAAGGCCCATTAATGATGGACCGCTCGCTTTGGGAAAAGTCAGGTCACTGGGACAAATACGCTGAAAACATGTTTACGACTGAATCTGAAAAGCGTGAATATGCCGTTAAGCCAATGAACTGCCCAGGCCACGTACAAATTTTCAATCAAGGTTTGAAATCGTACCGCGACCTGCCTCTTCGTATGGCTGAGTTCGGCTGCTGTCACCGTAATGAACCATCGGGCGCACTACACGGCTTAATGCGAGTTCGTGGCTTTACGCAAGACGATGCTCACATTTTCTGTACTGAAGAACAGATCCTAGAAGAGGTGAGTGGCTGTATTAAGATGGTGTACGAGACATACGCTGCGTTTGGTTTCGAAAATATTAAAGTTAAGCTGTCTACTCGCCCAGAAAAGCGCGTAGGTGCTGACGAGATTTGGGACAAATCAGAAGCTGCGCTTGCAGATGCACTTAAAGCCAATGACATCGAATTCGATTATCAGCCTGGAGAAGGTGCGTTCTACGGACCGAAAATTGAGTTTACGCTGCACGATTGCTTAGACCGTGCATGGCAGTGCGGTACCGTACAGCTAGATTTCTCAATGCCAGGTCGCTTGGGCTCTACTTATGTAGCAGAAGATGGCGAACGCAAAGTGCCGGTTATGATTCACCGCGCTATTTTGGGGTCACTAGAACGCTTCATTGGAATTTTGACCGAAGAATTTGCAGGTTTCTTCCCACTCTGGTTGGCACCTCAGCAGGTTGTGGTAATGAATATTACCGACAAACAAGCTGAATATGCCTCAGATTGTGTAAAAAAACTGCAAGAATTAGGTTTTAGAGCAAAGTCTGACTTGCGAAATGAGAAGATCGGCTTTAAAATCCGCGAGCACACATTGAAGCGTATTCCGTATATGCTAGTTGTGGGCGATAAAGAAATGGAAGCAGGCGAAGTAGCAGTACGCTCTCGTCGCGGCGACGACCTAGGCAAAATGCGCCTGGAAGACTTTATTGCCATGGCTCAACAAGAAGTTGTTGAAAAGACGATTAAGTAGTTGAGCAAATTGTGTATAATGCACAATTAAGGTGTCTGCTTTTGGTTTTACTTTAGGTCAATCGACCTCCCAAAAGCAGACAAAAGAATTAAATGTTTGGAGGAATAGCACATTAAAGGCGCTAACAACAAGGCTCAGGGCGATAAAGCCCGCATTAACGATGAGATTAAAGCCAGAGAAGTAAGATTAATTGGCAAAGACGGTGAACAGGTTGGTGTGGTTTCTCTAGCAGAAGCTACTCGTAACGCAGAAGAAGCGGGCCTAGATCTAGTAGAAATCAGTCCGAATGCCGAGCCGCCAGTCTGTAAAGTTATGGACTATGGCAAATTCCTCTTCGAAAAAAGTAAAGCTCAAAAAGAGCAGAAGAAAAAACAGAAGCAAATTCAGGTCAAGGAGATTAAATTTCGCCCTGGCACTGATGAAGGCGATTACCAGGTCAAACTGCGCAACCTGCGTCGCTTTCTTGAAGGTGGTGATAAAGCCAAAGTTACGATCCGCTTCCGCGGTCGTGAAATGGCGCACCAAGACATCGGTATCGATCTACTAAACCGCGTTAAAACCGATTTAGAAGATATCGCTACATGCGAGTCTTTCCCACGTCGTGTGGAAGGCCGTCAGATGATCATGGTGCTAGCCCCAAATAAGAAGTAGTAACGGTCTAAAGTTTTAAGGAATCTGCACCCTTAAACACCTTGCTGCTAAACATTAACCGGTATGAAGTGACTGCAACACGAAAAATACCGATATCAAACAATGCGGAGTTTTAGCAATGCCTAAAATGAAAACTGTAAGCGGTGCCGCCAAACGTTTTAAGAAAACGGGTTCTGGCCGCTTTAAAAGCAAACAGTCTCACTTACGTCACATTCTGACTAAGAAGAGCTCTAAGCGTAAACGTCACCTTCGTGGCAAAAAACTGGTTCATGACTCTGATACCAAATTGGTTCAGCGCATGTTGCCTTACGTATAAGACTTAGGAGACTGATTAATGGCTAGAGTAAAACGCGGCACTATCGCACGTGCTCGTCACAAAAAAGTCCTCAAGCAGGCAAAAGGTTATTACGGCGCACGTTCACGTGTATATCGCGTAGCGGTACAAGCTGTAACTAAAGCTGGTCAATATGCTTACCGTGACCGTCGTCAGCGCAAGCGTCAATTCCGTCAACTATGGATTGCACGTATCAATGCTGCTGCTCGTCAAAATGGTATGTCATACAGCCGTTTCATTAACGGTTTGAAGAAAGCGTCTGTTGAAATCGATCGTAAGATCCTTGCCGACATCGCAGTACATGACAAAGCAGCTTTCAGCGCACTAGTCGAAGCGGCTAAAGGCGCATTAGCTTAATTATTAACTAATTAAGTTTAAGTTCTTTCGGAAAAAGGCGAGCAGGATGCTCGCCTTTTTTCGTTTTTGGGGTAAAGAGAAAAAAGCAGAACCGAAGCTCTGCTTGTATTCATTATCTTAGTGTGAAGTACTCTTATTTCTTGTCAACACGGCCGTAGCGGTCGGAAAACCTAACTATGTCATCCTCACCAAGGTATGCGCCTGATTGCACCTCTATGAGCTCTAGAGGAATTTTCCCAGGGTTTTCTAAAGCGTGTACTGCTCCAATAGGAATGTAAACAGACTCGTTCTCTGTTACCAATTTAGTATTGTCGTCAATGGTGACATTGGCGCTGCCTGAAACTACTATCCAGTGTTCGGCGCGGTGGTGGTGCATTTGAACCGATAGTTTTTCACCCGGCTTAACAGTAATGCGTTTAACTTGAAAACGGGCGCCGTTATCAATTGAATCGTAGCTGCCCCAGGGACGGAAAACTTCACGGTGAAATTCGAATTCAGGGCGCTTTTCTGCTTTTAATTTATTTACTACGTTCTTTATACTTTGCGCATCATCTTTATGCGCGACCATAACAGCATCTTTAGTTTCAACTACAATAACGTCTTCTAAGCCTATTACTGAAACTAGGCGTTGCTCTGCATTTACATAGCTATTTCGGGTCTTTTCTAAGATGGTATCACCTACACAAACGTTACCGTCTTCATCTTTATCTGCGGTTTCCCAGAGTGATGTCCAGCTTCCTACATCACTCCACCCGGCATCCAAAGGCACCATCGCTGCACTATCAGTTTTCTCCATCACAGCATAGTCAATAGAGTCATCAGGGCACGTGGAAAATATCTCAGAATCTACGCGAATAAAGTCTAAATCAGGCGCTTCAGTTTCGATTGCTCGTCGACACACTTCTAACATTTCGGGGTTATATTTACCCAACTCCTCAATATAACGGCTTGCCTTAAACATGAACATTCCGCTATTCCAGAAGAAATCTCCTGATTCAACATACTGTTTAGCGGTTTCAGGTTGTGGCTTTTCTACAAAGTCAGCGACCTCAAACCCAACGTTTAGTACTTTTCCCGCTTTAATATAACCATAACCTGTATGTGGCTTATCGGGGACTATTCCGAATGTGACAAGCTTCCCTTCATTCGCTAGGGCCTCAGCTTTAACAATAGCACTGTGGAAAGCCTCTTGGTCTTTTATTAAATGATCTGCAGCGAGCACAAGAAGAACAGGGTCATTCCCAGTTTTTGTGGCATGTAATGCCGCAAGTGCTATCGCTGGCGCAGTGTTTCGCCCCGCTGGCTCTAATAAAATACCGTCATGTTCAATATTTTTTTTACGAAGCTGCTCAGCAACTAAAAACCTATGTGCATCGTTACATATAAATACAGGAGGCTCGGCATTTGTTCCATTAAGTCGAGTGACTGTATCTTGAAGCATCGTGCTGTTGGATGTAAGCGACAAAAACTGTTTTGGAAGAGCGGCGCGAGACTTTGGCCAAAGGCGGCTACCAGTGCCGCCAGCCAATACAACAGGTTTCATAAACTGATGTCCTTTTCTTGAATTAGTGTATTTCTAATACGCGTTTTTGTTTACGAAGCCATTGAAAACAGTCATAAACACAATTTTGATATCAAACCAAATAGACCATCGGTGTATGTAGTCCAAATCATACTCAACACGCTGGACCATTTTGTTTGTTGTTTCCGTTTCGCCGCGCAAGCCGTTCACTTGTGCCCAGCCGGTGATACCAGGTTTTACTTTATGACGAAGCATATAACCCGTAATGATTTTCCGGTATTCCTCGTTATGCGCCACAGCATGCGGGCGAGGACCGACAATAGACATGCGACCTTGTAAGACGTTAATAAACTGAGGAAGCTCATCTAACGACGTGCGTCTTAGAAATCCACCTATCTTGGTTAAGCGAGCGTCGTTTTTCGTTGCCTGTTTCACAACGGCGCCGTTATCTTGCGTCGTCATAGAACGGAATTTATAGACAGTTATTTGCTTTCCATCGAGCCCATAGCGCTTTTGTTTAAAAATGACTGGTCCCTTAGAAGTTAGCTTAACCGCAAGGGCGATAGCTAGCATAGGGATGGAAATTAGCATCAAGATTATACTACTTAATACCACATCCTCTAGTCGTTTCAGCAGATCACTTGCGCCTTGGAACGGAGTGTCGTAAACACTGAGAGCCTGTACATTTCCAACGGTTTGCCAGCGAGCGTTTAGCAGGTTATACATAAAGAAATTTGGAATAACATAAACGTTAGCTGTGGTATCGCTGCATTGTTCGAGAATTGCACGAATACGGTTCTCTGCACTCATAGGTAGTGCAATGTAGATATAATCAACCTCGTTTCGCTTTGCCATTTCTATTGCGGCATCAATATTGCCAAGCACCGCACCTTGCATTTCATGCGGCAAGCGCTCTGCTTCTCTATCGTCGTATATACCGTTAAAACGAATACCTAAATGCTCGTTCTGTTGTATCTGAAGCGCTACATTCGCACCTAAATGAGTAGCACCAATGATAATAGAGCGGCGTGTATTCAGACCACTTTTACGAATTTGAAATAGAAATTTCCTCATGATGTAACGCCACAGAATCAAGACAACAAAAGAGGAGGCAAACCACAACAATATGGCCGGAGGTGGTGTTTTAATTTCTTGTACAAAAAAGTATCCCATCGACATCGTACCTAAAACACTCAGTGTCCAAGTAATTGCCGCAGCTCTAAGCATTTCAGGGGTTCTGTGTCCACGCCACGAACGATATAGCTCAACACCTTCTGCTGAGATTTGAAAGCAGATAACATTTACAAAAAGAAGAATTAAGCTGGTGGTGTCTATCTGGGTACCGTAATACGCTGCTGATGAATAATACAGAATTGTCACCAACGAAAGATCGATGAGCCTGTAGAAGGTAGAAAAACCACTCTGATTCCTTACTACCAAACCACCATTTGTATTAGGCTCTACCGGATGAGCTTTAAGTGCTTTGTTAGATTCTACTCTATTGTCCATTTAAGTAATCTCTAAGTGAAAAGTGAAGCCTGTAGCCAAAGCTAATGACAACATAAACAAGCCAAGCCATGAATTAAGAAGAATAGCGAAGACAACTAATAGAAATTAGGCAAGTATTATGCCCACTTTAAAAAGCTTTAGGATAAGACGTTACAACGTGCTGATTACATTCACGATGAAATTGATCAATTCTAAAGCTTAACCGCTCTAGTGTTACGATATTATATGGACATTGTAATTTTATTACAAAATCAAACTTCACAGCGTTCTAATTTGGTGCAAAATGCGTAGAATATAGCGCTAGCGCTTCTCATGGGCAATATAAGTAAGATAGCAAGTATCACAGTAATGGTCGTGTACACATGGCTGCAATAATACCGAGGTATAACTTGCAATACTTAGCTATCTCATTGGTGACACAAAAAATATAGCACTTAAAACCGTTTGCGCGAGCGCTGTAACATTGATGTATAAAGCGCGTGTCAGCAAAAGCGGCACGCGTATTGCTGAATTCTGTAGAGCAGTGAACTATTAAGGTACTAGCTTTAATTGCTTTGTAATAATTACACGTGATCTATCTGTTTCGCTGTTTATAGCGCTTTTTCAAGAGTTTTAGGAAAAAGGCTATAGTGATAATTTTGCACCGTTTTAATACACCCAAGCCATCGTAGGAAGGAAATAACATGTTAATAAGGACCAAGAGCATTCTAGCGATGTCGGTAATTTGCGCCACACCGACCCTCAATGCCCAAGAGGCAGGTCGAATTCAAGCTGGGCAATTTGATTTGATCCCTTCGTTTACATCTTCGATGGCGTATGTAGATAACGTAGCGAATGCACGCGACAATCAAAGAAAGATTTACAGCTGGCGTACTATCTTATCGCCGGAACTAATAGCGGCCACTCAAGTGGACGGAAACCCTGTTCAAATAGGGTATCGGTTAGAGCGTGGCGTTTACTTCTCCAGTGACAACGACGATTATACCGATCACTTTGTTGAAGCTTCTGGGAACTTCGAGCTGAATAGTCGACATCGAGTGAGCGCGCTCGCCCAGTACGAAGATGGTCACGAAGATCGCGGTACCGGTTTTTCAATCGGTACTGGATTAGATATTTCGACGCCGGATACCTATAAAAGCTCGAACCTTTCTGCTGAATATTCTTACGGTGCTGTTACCTCCGACGGCCTAATAACTCTCAAAACACGTCGACAGGCTCTCGACTATGATAGGTCTGAGGACGCCTACTTAATCCGTGACAGGGTAAAAACCATGGTGGGCGGAGAGTTTGGCTATCAAGTAGGCTCCGCCACAAGAGCCGTACTAGACGTAACCAAGACCTATGTTAGGTATGATGAACAATTGAATTTTGTTACACGTGACAGTGACGAAACGCGCGTCCTGGTTGGTGTTGTGTGGGAAAGCACGGCCGCGACAACGGGATTTGCGAAAGTAGGCTACAAGGAAAAAGATTTCGACAACCAAGCTCGCGGTACCTTCTATGGTACGGACTGGGAGGTTGGCATTGACTGGCAACCAGTCAGTTATACAACCTTCAGAATTTCAACAAGCGCAGACACATTTGAAACAAATGGTGAAGGTGACTTTATCCGAGGTCAAAATTATAGTGTTCGTTGGAATCATGATTGGCTTGAGCGCTTAAGCACTTCTTTTAGTGTTACTCAGCAAAACGACGAGTATGTGTTTAATGAGGTTGATATTGATAATAGAGATGATGAGCTGATGAATTACTCTGCGGCTTTAAATTACCAAGCGCGTAGGTGGCTAAAATTCAGTACTTACTATCAATTCACCGACCGCGATAGTAACCGAGAAACTATCGGATACGATAAAAGCGTCGTTGGCGTGACTGCTGAGGTAACATTGTGAGACAGAAGGCAATTAGTTTAGCTTCGATTTTATTCCTACTCGTGTTCAGTTCAATTTCCTTCGCCCAAGAGGGAAACTTAAGCATGAGTCAGTATCAACTTGGTTCTGGTGACAGAATAAAGATAAGTGTTTTTGGGCAAGACGATCTTTCTATGGAAGTCCGTCTGCCTGATGTAGGCACAATTAATTATCCTTTTTTGGGAGAAATCAAACTGGTTGGTTTGACCGCTGACGAGGTAGAAAAGAAAATCTACGACGGGTTGCTTGGAGATTATTTAGTAAACCCCTCTGTTTCAGTGGCAATTGTTGAGTACCGGCCATTTTTTATCGATGGTGAAGTAAAAAGGCCAGGTGGTTATCCTTATCAACCCGGGCTTTCGGTAAACAAAGCCGCAGCATTAGCGGGTGGGTACACAGAGCGCGCAGCGCGAGACAAAATCACCATTATTCGTGAAAAGGATGGCAGAACTAACGAGTTCACTGTAACCGTCAGCGATATGATCCAGCCTGGTGATATTATTACTATCAATCAGCGTTTCTTCTAAATTACGTAGCGTGCAGGAAATAAAATGGCAGTAAATGGCAGGGAAGAGTTCAATGCTGGTGTGTTTGAAAATGAGACCATCGACATTGCTCATTACTTAGGAATTATAAAGCGTTACGCATTTCGAATTGTTTCATTAGCAATTGCATTCACAATTTTAGTGGCATTGCTAGTAATGCGAATGACGCCGATGTTTACCTCTACTACAACTATTTTGGTAGAAGCTGAAAAAGCAAATGTTGTTTCTATTGAAGAAGTATACGGCCTTGATACAAAGCGCAAGGACTATATGCAAACGCAGTTTGAAATACTGCAATCTCGTCAAATTGCAGAGCGGACCGTTGAAAGCTTATCACTGTATAACAACGAAGAATTCATGCCGGATGATGAAGGCCCCACGTTGTTTGATGAACTTAAAGCTAGCCTCATCGAAACTTTACCGTTTCTACCACAGGAAAAACCCACTGAGCTAACTGAAGAGCAAATTTTAGCTGCAAAGAAACGTAAAGCTACGTCACTGTTGATGAGCGCTTTAACCGTTGAAATGGTAGATAACACGCAAGTGATGAGAATTACCATTACTACGGAATCACCCACGCTTTCAGCAGAATTGGCCAACGCAGTCGCAGACGTTTATATTGAAAACTACCTTCAGGCAAAGCTAGATATGACCGCTAAGGCAACGTCATTCCTAACAGACAGCCTTGAAGGACTTAAGCAAAAGCTTACTGTGGCTGAGCGCAATCTCGCCAAGTTCTATGAACAGAATCAAGTCGTCAATATTGATGGGGTGGTGGGTCTTGCGGCTGACGAACTAGAACAATTGAGCAAGCAGCTACTTGATGCGCAAACCGCACTTAAGCTTAACGCGGTTATCTACAAACAAACTCGTAATGATGTATCGTTAGATGACATCGCTCGTCTTCCTGAAGTGCTGAACCATCCCACTATCAGAGATGTTCGACGTGATGAAGCTAAAGCTATGACTCGTGTAAGCGAGCTCAGCAAGGTTTATGGACCTAAGCACCCTCGAATGATCGCTGCAAATGCCGAACTGACGTCTATTCGCGAAACATTAAGCAGCCAAATAAGGGATTTAATTACAAGCATTACAACGCAATATGAAGTGTCAGAAGATCGCGTTGCGCAACTGGAGCAAGAAGTCGCGCAAGCAAAAGCAGAGTTTCGTTCTCTGTCTGCTCTAGATAACCAACGCAGAGCACTTCAGCGCGAAGTTGATATCAACCAGCAGCTTTACAACTCTTTCTTTACTCGATTAAAAGAAACCGATGAGTTAGGTGGCTTCGAGTCAGCAAATGCACGAGTGCTTGATGCTGCTCTACCCAAATATACGCCTTCTGAACCCAATACAAAGCTGCTAATAGGTGCTGCTTTTGTATTTAGCATAGGTTTTGGTGTCTTTCTTGCTATTGCAATGGAAACCCTAAACAGCGGCATTCGTTCAGTTGAAGATGTCGAGCGTAAGCTTGGACAGCGAATGCTCGGTCTTATTCCGTGGCTCCCGCATAAGAAAAAGACAGACTTACCTATACGTTCGTTCTTCGATGGTAAAAAACATCAATTTGCTGAATCGGTGCGTACCCTTCGAACAAGTCTATCATTGCTGAATTTGGATAAAGAGCAGCAAGCTATAATGATCACATCGAGCGTGCCTAAAGAAGGCAAAACAACCGTTTCAATCAACTTAGCGTTCGCCTTGGGTCAGCTCGATAAAACAATACTGATTGATGCTGATTTACGCCGCCCGAGTGTGGGTAAGCAGTTTGGTATTCCAAATTACCAGCCCGGTGTAGCCAACCTCATCTTAAAGTCTCACACCTTCGATGAGTGTTTGGTGCAGGATGAAGAATCTAAAATCGATATCCTAACCGCCGGAACTATCCCATCAAACCCACAAGAGCTATTAGCCGACAAGGGGTTCGGCGAGCTTATCGAACAGCTCAAAACGCAATACAAATATGTTGTTGTTGATACAGCTCCTACTCAAGCGGTCAGTGACTCTATGGTGATTGCTAACTCATGTGATTCTGTGATTTATGTGGTTCGTGCGGACAGCACGAGCGACAAACTAATCAACAATGGATTGTCTCGTTTCCTACAAGTCGGACATCGTCTTGATGGGGTGGTACTAAATCAAGTAGACTTACGCAAATCTGGTGCGGCACAAAGGTATGCTGGATTCTACGACCAATATGGTTACACGAGTCATAAAGACAGCTAATAGTATTTATTGATAGATTTACATAGTCATATATTGCCTGGCATCGACGACGGTGCCAGGTCTCTAGATATTGCCTTAGAGATGGCTCAACAAGCCGTTGACTGTGGTATCAGCCGTATGGTTTGCACGCCGCATATACACAAAGGCTACTTCGACAATTCTCTCGGCACAATTAAACCTGTTTTTGACGAGCTTGTGACTGCTGTTCAGGCAGCTGAAATTCCGCTCGCTCTTTCCTACGCGGCGGAAGTTAGAGTAAATGAGCTTATTCCCATATGGTATAAACAGGGCGAATTACCTTTTATTGGTGAGCTAAACGGCAAGAAAATCCTATTGCTTGAAATGCCTCATAGCCACGTTCCCCAAGGGCTTGAAAGTTTAATAAAATGGCTCTTGCGCAACAACGTGCAGCCCCTTATTGCACATCCAGAGCGCAACAGAGAGTTGCTAGCTGAGCCAGCCAAGTTTAGCTGGCTTCAGCGACAAGGTTGTTTATTTCAAGTTACGGCAGGTGCACTTACGGGTCGTTTTGGCGACAACGTCGCGCAATTTGCGTTAAGTTTAATGCATCGCAGAGCCTTTCATGTTGTAGCTTCAGATACCCACGACCCGATTCGACGCCCTAACGATATGAAAGGGGCCTTTGATGTGGTTTACGATTTTGATACAGCTTTGGCTGAGGAAGTTTTCCTGAAAAGACCCTCGGAAATATTGGGTATTCCGCCTGAGAAAGATGCCCAATGACGCTTCTAAACATTGCTAAGTTTCAACACAAGGCGAGTATGGATGCTTGGCTTAAGTGGATCATTGCACTCATAGGGTTATGGAGCTTTGTATGGAGTGTACAGCTTTTTATCGCGGGCAATGCCTACTATAGCGTTAAGAATAGCATTGATGTATGGCAGAGAAAGCCAGAATTAGTGAATGCATTTAAGGTGGATCGTGCTCTTGGTAAAATAGAGATTGCGCTTAGCTATTTCCCTAAAAATGCACTTTATTACCAAATGCAGGGTCAGTTATATGAATGGAAGGCGTTCAGCGTAGAGGATGAAGCTGTACCTAGCGACGTTCAAACAGTTCCTTCTAATTCGCCTGAAAATTTGAATCAAGCGTTTGTCGCCTACAAAAAGAGCCTTGAGCTTCGACCTAATTGGGCCGGGAGTTGGATAGGATTAGCTTCTGTTAAATGGAAGCGGCGAGAGTTAGACAGCGCCTTCTACGCCTATTTGGCAAGAGCGGTTGAGGTGGGTCCACAGGATGCGATTGTGCATAAATTTGTCGTAGCGTATGGGTTAGACATGTTTGTCGCACGTTCATTACATTACGTAGAGGTAAAAGACTTACTAAAACGCCACTTAGATGCAGGGATTCAAAACCCGCTAAGCAGAAGCTTTGTTTTACAAGCGATTCAGCAGCATAACGTGACTGAGACAGTATGTCGGTGGTTGAATGACTCAAGCTATCCTGTTAGAAAGCGTATACCTAACTGTGTAACGTATAATTAGTGCCTTGCGCAATTAACTCTTTCCTTTCAACCAATCCCAAAGCCCCAATGAGAACCCTTCGAATAGATTTATTCCTAGCCAGCTTTTAAGAATATACAGCAGCACTAAGCCTAACCCCAAGGACACGCTGAAAAACAGCACAACGCTTGTAGCCATAGCAATTCTACCAATCCGACTTTCTGTTCGAGATAAGTCTCGTTTATCTTTTCCTGCTAATAGAACGAAATAGTAGCGGCTTCTTAATATACCGATTGTACCGCGAACATCTATCTTGTGATTCCCCCAACGCCTTCCAGACAGCGCGATATTCAAATGAGATAATTGTTCTTCAGAGAATGAGTCTGCTACTTTTTTGGGCATGCGTTCAAGCATGTGCTGAACGTTAGGCTCTTCTCTAACTGGGCGTTTAATTTTTAAAACCACATAAGATCCTTTTAAAGGAGATAAGATAAAAACACGCTAGTAAACATGCAACTTTTGCTATTTACGTGGTTGCCTTCCCATCGAAATATCTCTACTAAGCGTGCCTAATGCTAGAAGAACTACAAATATAGCCGCATTTGCCGGGGCTTGTAGGGGAAAATCCACACTACTGTGTAATGCCATACCTATGATAGCCATGACACTTGCAAAGGCGGTACCTCTAGGCAATGGATGGCGTCTGTGTCTAATGGCGCTTAGGGCATTCTTAGAGCACAACAGTACCAGCAACGCTAGAAGTGAAGCACCAACGATGCCGAACTCAATACTGAATTGAAGGTACTCGTTGTGAGCATGGTCGTAAAAGTGCTGAATACTCTCACTCTGAACTTGGGGATAAATGGTATAAAAAGTACCGCCGCCTGTACCAATCAGCCCATATTTGCTTAGTAGAGGGAGTGCATCGAGGACTACTTCGTCCCGACTTTCCTGTGCTAGGTTGGTTTGCTCCAAACGCTGTTGCACTTGTTTAAGACCAAAAAGGCTACTCACCAACAAAATATCAATGATCAACATACTAACGAAAAGAGTGATATAGCTTTTTTGACGAGGCTTGAAATAAATCAATCCGAGGGTAGCTGTTACTGTCATGGCGATAAAGAATGCGCTGTTTCCCATTCGCGAGCGAGACATAACCAAGGCAATCACCATGATAATAATGCCTATGCGAAACAGCACCTTGTTGCTGAGCCAAAACTGTACAAGCCTTCGGAGTTTCTCACGTTTACTGGTGTCAGCATCTAAGTGTAAACGTGCAATTAAATACCCAATGGCTGCACTTAAGCAAAGCATCAAAAAATTAGCGTAATGATTTTTGTAGATAAAGCTACCTGTTGCGATATGTGATACAGGCTCTTTGAACACCAAGCTATACTTTAAGCCTGACATGACTTCCAGTGAGCCATAAATAGCTTGAAAAACACCTGCGGCACTAATAACAATAAGTGTGTACCTTAAGCGCTCGGCCGAGTTTATGAGGGTTAGCGCGATAAAAAATAAAAAACAATAAGCAAGGGACTTAAAAAAGGTGACATCGCTTTGACCGACGTCAAAGCTTAAAGATAGCCACATTGAAGTAATATTCTCTTGAAAACCTAATCCATTGCCCAGAAGGTGACTGACACGCTCCGGCCGAATTACTTCGACAAGCGAAAGGGGGAGGGGGGCAATATTGATAAGCTGCCACCCAAGAAAAGCGAGCCATAAAATAACGAACAGCTTGTATCTTGTATAAAGCTGAGATAGCAATGAGGCTCTGATAATCACTAACATTCCGCCAATAAAAAATACTGACATTTGCATCAGTGCCCATGCCCACGGACGGTTTGCACCCAAAGACAGCGGAAGCCAGAACAGAGTAAATAAAAGAAAACCGAAAAGAAACTTTTCGGTTTTCAGAACGTTAACCATAAAAAACTACAATATAAATAGTTAAAGCTTAAGCAGTTATAAATTGGCTAGTTGGCCGAGATTGTTGTGTCACCACCACCGGCACCTGCTGCACCCGTACCGACACCAAGAGGAGAAAATGTATTTCCGGTTCCACCCGCTGCTGTCGCCGTAAGTGTGCTTGGGTCTATTCCAGCATTAATGACGGCCAACAATGCATCCTCTTCACTTATTACCTGCATTTGCAGAGCAATGTTATAAACTTCACTGGCGCTATCAGGGAACATCAGAATAGTAATAGTAACGACTTGAGGTGCTTGATCGGGAAGTTGCGCGAACCCGGCTATTGCTAATTCAAATCCTGAAGCATTGTCGTTAAGTAAACCTACTAGAGACTCGAACACTTTCTGGTTTTCGGCAAGATAGGCAGTGCCTGAAGCATCAAAATAAAGAGCTTCATCAATTACTTTTTCGCTTACTTGGTTAGATGCGCCTTGAATGTCCGTACCTTTTTCAAGTTCAGTAACCAGCAAGTTTCTTACTTGAATACCAGGAATGGTACCTTCTTGCGCTGACGACAATGGAGAAAGTGCGAACAGTACAACAAAAAACAAAGATAAAAAAACGTTGCTACGCATAGCTTATCCTTTTATTCATAAACTTGAGCCAGCTTCTTGCTAGCACCACTTGGTAATATTGTACAACAAGTAAACTGGCTAGGTCTTCACTTTGTTATACGACTTTTCGATAAGGTTTTTAATGTTGCCAAAGCGTCGGCTTGGCAAAATAAAATCCCTGCTGATAAGCCACGTCCAGTTGAGTTAGTGCCACAGACTCTTCTTCATTTTCAACTAGCTCAGCAATAACGTTAATGCCTAACCCGCGTGCTATGCTCAACAAGCTACTTACAAACAACTGATTGTCTTTGTCGCTTTGGATATCTTTTGTAAGCTTTCCAGAAATTTTTACGAAATGAGGCTGAAGTGCTCTTAACCCTGCAAGTGATGCAAGATTTTCTCCAAAGTGTTCAATTGTTACGCGACATCCCAACTCCATCAGAGTTTTACAAAAAGAGATAGCGTCATCTTTATAATGAATAAGCGCAGCGTCCTCGAATTCAAACACCAACTTAGTGCAAAGTGCGATATTTTGGTTCAGTTGTGACACCAACCAAGACCTAAAATCAGCACTCGCCAATGATGCGTTTGCAATATTAATGGCTACATCGCATTTGGTTTGGGAAAGCTTTCTTAGAACAAGGGTCACTACCAATTTGTCAACTTCTGGGATCAGGTTCAAACGTTCTGACGCCGGTATGAGTTGAGACATGGGTATAACACTGCCACTTTCCTTGTCTTTAAAGCGAGCAAAAGCTTCAAAGTAGGATGGGGTGTTTGTTTCACTACTCATAATGGGCTGGATAAGAATATCTGCGTTTTGTTGCTTCAAGATAATATTTAACCGCTCTCGCCAAGCTGTATTGCTATGAATATGAGAAAGTTCTGAGGCAAATTGCCATCCGCTGGCTTGTTTAGTTGCCGCCATAAGCGCACTGTCAGCATTTTCCATAATTTCGGAAAATGATTGCTCATCGCTAAATCGTGTCACACCCATCCAAACTGAGCGGTTACCGTCTTTCAAAGGGTTGCTGAGAGCTAGGGTTTCACTGAGTCTCCCAATTCGGTCGGCACATTCTCGTTTAGATACTGCTTCAGTAACTAGCGCAAAGTCGGCGCCAGATAGTCTAAATAAATGCGTCGTTTCTGCCGATTCGTGAGTAAATTGCTTGAGGATGTTGGCTATAGAGGTAACGTAGCTATCGCCTTCTTGGGCGCCAAGAGATGTATTGATTGCATTAAGTTGCGCCAACCGCACAATCACCAAATAGCCTTCAATTGAGTGGGCTGTAGAGCTCAATAGAGCGTTCATATGACGGGTAAATGCGCCTCTATTTTGAACCCCCGTCAGGCTGTCTTCGTACGCTTGAGCTTTAAAATGCTCTGCTTTTTGAGTGAGTTCCTTAAACATACCTTCTACAGAAGAGGATAACTTATTCACTGCTTGAGTGATAAACGTAAGCTCTTGCGTAAACGGCTTGTAGTTTATTTGAGAGAACTTTTGGTTTTGAATGTCGTTAATCTTGTGAACCACAATTCTCAGTGGCTTTGTAATAGTAGTAATAATGAAAAGTAACGCAATGTACGCTACAACAAATGCGGCGAAAAACATAAAAGCACTTTGCTTGACGCTTTCATAAAGCGTTTCGTTTGCAAGCCCGGGATGGCTTTGAACTGTCAGTTCTCCAGCAAGGGTCCAGCCGTCATTTAATTCTGTACGTTGAACAGGTGGAGTGACTTCGACTAGGTTAGTGAACCACGTAGGCACTGAATCTTGAGTATGTGGGTTTTGGCGTTCAATAAGTAAGTTGCCTTCCATGTCAGTGACAGTAATGTACTGATAGAACCCTCTGTCGAATATGGCATTTACCATAGTTTCTGCAACAATTATTCCGTTGGGCTCGCCAATATAAGGCGTTATAGAAAGCCCTAGCGACGTTGCCGTATCTTGTGCGTGAGTCGCCAATTGCTCATTCACATACTCGCGAGTTAGCTTAACATTTATTATGAAAGAGCCAGCAAACACTAAGACCAGAAATATGGCCAAGCTCGTACTTAATTGGGTAGATAGTCTCATTATTTTTCTTTATCTCCGTACATTACGCGCTCTAGTCGCTCTACCATGTCGTCCCACATTTTCATCGGGCCACTTCCTCTCAATTTGCGGCCCGTACCCATTGCTTTTGCTGCCCACAATCCATTACCGTTAAAACTGTAGATAGGGGACAAGTCTCTACGTTTATTTGCAGGTAAAATTTGTCTATTAATATTGTCTAAAACCAACGGTATTGAGGTGGGCGTTTTGTAATAAGCTAACACCATATGTGGTTGGCGCAATTCTAACGCCGTAACATACATAAGCCTTAGCTGACTTTCGGGTACCCCAAGTTCAATCAGTGAAAAATATTTCGCAATGGTATAATCTTCACAGTCACCGGCGCCGGTGGCTATAAACTCTATTGGTGTGGCCCAGTAATCTTTCTCATTCCAGTGAACTAGATCATCCACAAAATCAAAGCGGTTAAAAAAACGGTTGATAGAATAGAGTTTTTCATCAATCGCTTCATGCTGTAATTCATCGATCAATTGTCGCCAATCTGCAACATCTTCAGCGGCATCGCTGCCATACACCATATCAATTCGCTGATAAACCTGCTCAGTAAAGACCGTCTTTTGCTGGGCAACACCAGAGGTAAGAAAGCAGGCGCAAAATCCTAAAACGGCGCCAACACGTGCAGCAGTAGTTAAACTGCGTGGAGTGGCTGAATTTTGTGTTCGCGTGCCGTAGCGTTCTTTTTGGTGCAAACTGTGGGTACTTAAATGCAATAGATTAAGGTGAGTGTAAAAAATGTTTCACTACAACGGTGTACGCTGACTCACCTGTGATTAGGTTAATGATGGCAAACTTGGTGATAACTTAAAAGGTTTTTGCTCAACTGAATTATCTTTTACTCAAAAGTGATCATAATTGGCATAATTCGTGTTTCTTAATTACAAGGTGTATTTACACAAGCCACTAGAAAATCACTATAATTTCGAGCCTTTGATTCAATTTAAAGGGTAGCAAGCGTGTACGGGTATTGATAACCCCTGTACTATTGCAAATGTTTGTAGCTTTATTACAACGAAAAGGAACTTTCATGAAGTACTCAGCGCGTCCAGCGGTGTTTATTATAAATTCACTTGAAGGCGGTGGCGCTGAACGCGTTATGGTTAAGCTATTAACCATAATGGAACCTTATTTCAAAGAAAGAAAGACTCCCGTTCATCTCATCCTTTTAGATGACCTCCCTGAGTCTCATCAATGCCCCGTGTACGTCAACAAGACTGTCCTGAATTCACAGGGCAGCCTAATTAAGGGCTATCAACAATTAAAGCCAGTGTTGCAAAAGCTCAACCCAGAATATGTGTTTAGTTTCCTCACGCGCAGCAACTTCCTAAACGTCTCACTTTCCAGGCGGATGGGTTTTAAATCCATCATCAGTGAACGGGTCAACACTACTAGTCACCTTTCAGGTGGGTTAAAAGACACCGTAAGTAGGCTGCTTGTTAGATTGCTTTACAATAAGGCCGATAGTGTAGTTGCTGTGTCTGAAGGGGTAAAAGCCGACTTAATTCAAAATTATGCGGTGCCGGAATCTAAAATCGCTGTGTTATATAATCCCTATGATATTGAGCAATTGAGGGGGCAGGCAGCGGAAGGTGTTTCAGATTTACCATCAACGCCCTATGTCATCAGTGTTGGACGATTAGTAAAAAACAAAAATTTCTCACTTTTGATTAATGCGTATGCAAAGGCGAATATTTCAGAAGACCTAGTTATTCTAGGCGTGGGTGATGAAGAATTATTGCTTAAAGAACTGGCAAACGAACTCGGCGTGGGTAACAAAGTTCATTTCCTCGGATTTAAATCGAATCCATATCCTTACGTGAAAAGCGCTGAATATTTTATTAGCACATCGAATGCTGAAGGGTTTCCAAACGCTATTGTAGAAGCAATGTGTTTAGAGAAGGCTGTAGTCGCTACTAATTGTGAATCGGGGCCTGCTGAAATTATAGCTGAAAAGTATCCTTATCATGTGTCTGGTGCGAGCCAAGAAAAAAACGGTATCCTATGCGAATTGAAAAATATAAATGGTGTGTGCAGCGCGTTAAAACTGTTTGAAGACAAGAGCGTACGCATCTCATATGCAATGAAGAGTAAGGTCTGTGCGCAGCAATTCTCTTACCATGCCTTCCAAGAAAAGGTGATTGCGATAATCGATAAGGTTTGTAAATAAGCATGTTCGAAGGGTTAAAAGTTGTTGTTGGCCTGATCAGTTTCATTATGGTGTATCGCACTATAACTGGGAACTGTAACAAATACTTAGCGTTCGCCATTTGCGCGATCTGGCTTAGGTTTTTTTTAGCAGCATTTCATACTATTACGTACCCTTCACTGGTTGCGGGTTTTTCCATTAATGCTTTAAGCAGCATTAGCATTGCTGCTTTGGGCCTATTCTTTCTCCCGCTCAAAGTGTTTGCGCTTAGAAAGTTGGCACCTTTCTATTTTTTATTTTTGACAATATTTGTCAGTGGATTCATTAATTTAAAGATACCGGGCACCATTAATGTCTTGGTAAAATGGTGTTATTTTCTTGTTTTAGCGGGCGCAATATTTCTTTCTGTAAGAGTCCAAGGTCACAGTGAGACGTTTAAGAAACTATTAGTTTGTTTTTTTATGCCGGTTACTTTACAAGTTTTGTCTATCGCCCTTGGTGAAGTTAAGGCGACAGAAAATGACGGCTCAGCCAGTTATATCGGAGGCTATAACCATGAGGCGGCGTTTTCGATGATCATTGTGAGCTTCATATTTGTGTTAGGCTTAACAGAGCGAAATGCAGTAAAGTTTCGAACAACCTTGTTCACAGTCGCAGTTTTCTTACTGATCTTGGTTAATTATCGAACTGCTGTACTCACTATCCTTCCCATAGCTGCAATATTTTACTACTCGTTGGTCGAGCAACGTCTCAAGCCTTCTCAAAAAGCGCCTGTTTTGACTATAGTTTCCATGCTTCTTATTTTCGTATTTGTCGCCATTTCTTTTACTTTAAGAGAAAGGTTTGCGGATGTAGGTACGTTAGCTTCTAACCTGGATTTGATATTTAAATCACCGATTTATTTCAGTGAAGCAGAAAAAGATATCATGTCTTCTAGAGTTTATCTGTGGAGTCAGTACATCAACGCACTTACCAATTCAGACCTGCTTCGACAAATGATTGGCTTTGGCCCTGACTCTTGGAAAGGTGTATTTAAGCATTATGCACACAATACCTACGTTTCTTACTTCTATGAGTATGGTTACATTGGCCTAATGTCTTTTCTTTTACTCTGTCTATATGCGCTGTTTGTAACTGCAAACGTATCAGACAAGCGGTTGGCAAAAATTTTACCTTTATCCCTAATTGGCTTTTTGACAATGAATTTAGCAACTATGCCTTTATGGAACATAGAGGGGTTAATCTTTTTTGCAATCCTGATTGGGGTGTCTTTAGGGAATACAAAGCCTTCGAAAACCCACTTAAGCTTTAGAACTCAGCTAGCACTTTTAACGACAAGGGATTAGTTTTATGAAGATTTGTGCAATTGGCCTTCGCGGTATTCCAGATGTTATGGGGGGAATAGAGTCCCATTGCCAACAACTGTATCCCAAAATGGTGCAGCAAGGGGTACAGGTTACTGTGCTTGCTCGCTCCCCTTATGTAAATCAAAAGCGCTACAATTTTGAAGGTGTTGAAGTGATTAGCGTTTGGGCGCTTCGGCACAAACTATTAGAAACGTTCCTTCATACGTTCATTGCTATTATCTACGCAAGATTGTTCGTAAAACCTGATATCGTGCATTTACACGCAATTGGACCTGCACTTTTTACACCTTTGGCTCGACTACTTGGTATGAAAGTCATGGTTACCCATCATGGTGCAGACTACGATCGACAGAAATGGAGCTCTTTCGCTAAAAAAGTACTTAGATTTGGCGAGAAAATGGGGATTGTATTTGGGAATAGGGTGCTGGTAGTTGGCCGCAGTTTAAGCGAAGCGCTTAAAATTTCATACCCTGAGCATGCCGATAAAGTGAGTTTTGTTCCGAACGGGATGCTTCCCACATTTACCGGAAAACTATCAAGTAATTACTTACCCAAAGATCTAGATATAAATTCAGATGACTACGTTCTCACGGTAGGAAGGCTCGTTCCTGAGAAAGGTTTTCATGACCTAGTTGACGCTTACAAAAAATCAGATATAACGAAAAAACTGGTTATTGTTGGTGATTCAGATCATCAAGATGAATATTGTAGCAATCTACGAAAATCTGCTTCTAGCAATATCCTGTTCGCCGGAAGGAGGTCTGGCGACGAACTCAAGGCGTTGTTTCAACATGCATCCGTATTTATTTTGCCTTCATACCATGAAGGTTTACCTATAGTTGCATTAGAAGCAATTAGTGCTGGATGTCCAGTGTTATTGAGTGATATTTCTCCTAATTTGGACATTGATGCACCGAAAGACTGTTATTTTGGAGTGGGGGATGTAGAAGTGCTAGCGGGAAAATTGTCATCATTATCCGGCCTAGACTTAAATCTCAATAGAGATGCGTTTTTGAGTAAATATAATTGGGAAAGTATTTCAGATGTTACTTTGGGACACGCTCAAAATTTGCTAATTTAGCTCCTAATTTAAAAAATTAATTCCACGCAGTTAGAAAGGAATCTAGTTGGACATTTCAGTTGTAATTACGACACGTAATAGACCCGCTTTTTTGATAGAAGCATTGAGTGGCTTATCTTTACAAACGAAAAAGCCAAAAGAAGTCATAGTGATAGACGATTGTTCTGAAGAATCTTATCAAGAAGCTTTGAGCGCTATTCAGAGAAATAATGCAAAATTCGTCCGCCTAGATAAAAGGAGCGGAGCTAATAGGGCAAGAAATATTGGTATTACTAAGAGTTCAGGCGCAGTTATTGCTTTCTTAGACGATGATGACGTTTGGCTACCTGATTATCTATGCGAAATTTCGCGCCAGTATATAGAAGGGGCTGATGCAGTAGTAACGGGGTTTAGACAGTTAGGGAATGAGAGTGTAATAGTCGTAAATGACGACGTCAGAGTAACTGAAACTTCGTTATTACGTGGCAATACTTATTGCGGTATGTCTGGATTTAGCTGCAGAAGGGATTTGTTAGAAAACCTGTGGTTCGATGAAGAACTCCCTAATGGGCAAGATTGGGATATTTTTGTGAGGTTATTTTTGAGCAATGCCGAATTCCGAAATATTCCAAAAGCATTGTTTTCATATCGATTTCAAAATGCTGACGGTATAGGAGCGAAGCTTCGTCACTTAAGCCCTGAAAACATCTATCCCAGGTTAGCCTCGGCAATTAAGCATAGAAGCTTCCTTGGTGATTATTGGTTCAGAAAGCGAATCAGTGAGCAAGTATTGTTTTCACTTAAATACAAAAATAGCAAAACAAAATGGGTTTTATTATCTGTAAAGCTCGCTGGCGTTAAAGCAACGGTCAGTTTTTTCTATCGAGCTTTAAGAAGAAAGGTTTTAAAACAACCCATGTCTATTTAGTACAAGAAATAAAAGCTAAGGGAAAGTCGCAAATTGAAAAGATGTAAAATGAGTCAGGAAATTGCAGAAAAAGCTTTTATGTACCCACCTAGAAGTCAAAATGAGTTCTTGAACTTAAATAAAATAGCTCTTGAAAAATTAGGCTATGACGTTCAGCCTACTGATTTTGCATTTATTAAGTATTTAATTACTCGTCCAAACAAAGCAATTGTTATTTTAAATTGGGTAGAAGACAGAGTGTATGGCAGATCTTATAAAACAGCAGTCCAATACTTCTTCAAGATGATTGCTTTGATAACTTTTTCAAAGATTTTCGCTAAAAAAGTGGTTTGGGTGAAACATAATTTCAGGCCACATAATAGTAATGGAAGCACTAAACGTTTTAAATTTCTATGCAATCTATACACGTTACTGAGAATCCGCCCAGTGTCATTGGAAGATTACTTTAGTTCTCCTTCACTTGTTCACCCCCTATACAAGTCCGATAATGCGATTTTCGCAGATATGAAGCAGGGCGAGAGTGAATATACGACCGATGTTTTGTTTTTCGGAGGGATAAAGCCCTATAAAAATTTGGACGTAGTTCTGAGTAATTGGCCAGCAACGCTTTCACTTAAGATTGCAGGGAAGTGTTCAGATCCAACTTATACAAAAAAACTAATATCTATTATCGAAGAGCGAGGGCTTAACGTTGTTTGGGACAACCGGTTTCTTTCCAGTGAAGAGCTGAATTACCTTCTTCGAACGTCTAAGTTTGTCCTTCTACCTCACTCTGACGGCACAATGATCAGCTCGGGATCTTTTTATCATGCTATCGGGGAGGGGTGTAACGTCTTAATCAACGAAAGCGAATTTGGTCGAGTCAAGAATGGGCAACACTCTTTTGTCCATCTTGTGGACACTTCTAATCTCTCCGAGAAAAAATTGCAAAGTATGTTTGTACCCAAAAGGGAAGTTCTCAAGGAAGTGATCGCATGCTACGGAGAAGACAAAGTGGTTAATGCTTGGAAAGTTATTCTTTCTACAGTTTAGAATCTTAAAGAGAAATGGAATGAATTCAGATTATAGTTTTCCGTCATCTACTCCGAAAATTAGTGTCCTAGTCCCAGTATACAATGATATCGATAGAGTAGGCCTTTGTATCGAAAAGCTAGAAGCCATCGACTACCCAGCTAGTTGCTATGAGGTGATAATTATCGATAACGGTTCTACTGATGGAACATATGAGTACTTGCAACAGTTAATGGAGGGGATAGCGAGCGATACTTTTCGTTTACTTCAATGTCTAACGCCAGGGTCATATGCTGCTCGAAATAAAGGTTTGCAAGTCGCATCGGGCGAGTATGTTGCATTCACAGATTCTGATTGTTTGGTGTCGACAGAGTGGCTTACTAACTTACTAAGATGCGCGGCGCAGCAGCATGGCGATGTGATAGTCGCAGGAAAGGTCTCATTTTTCTCCGATGCCTCAAAGCAAACGCAGCAAAGTGCGTTGGATTTTGAAAATATGTTTTCAATGAAACAAGATCAAAATGCTAACAGTGGAAAGTGTATAACTGCCAATCTTTTTTGTTCGATGTCGCTTATAAAAAAGCACAAGGGTTTTAACGAAAAACTAAAGTCAGGTGGCGACGTTGAGTTCAGTCAGCGTGTAGTTAATTCTGGCGGAAAAATCATATATTCAAAAAAATCAGAAGTTTTTCATCCTTCCAGAAATAAATCGGAATTGTTGATAAAACGGAGGCGGGTTGTCGGAGGAACATGGGATGCTGAGCTCTCAAAAGCGGGTTTTAAGGAGAAACTGAGGTTTTGTGTAGGATTGGTAAAAATGTTTTTGGGGAGAACAAAAAAAACCTGTTTGCACTCAGGCTTGTCAATAAAACGAAAAATCAGCTTGGTTTGGCTTTTGTTATTAATTTTTCTTACAAGCTTAAGTGAATTCACAAAGCTTCAGTTGGGAAAAGAAGCGAATAGAGCTTAATTTACTTTCCTTAAATCTCTTCAAATTCACTATTGAGAAACCCAATGTCGCTTAAGAAAAAAGCCACCAAAGGTAGTATTTGGACATCGCTTACAAGAACAGGGATCAATGTTGTAGACTTCTTAGTTTATGCATATCTTGCTAGAGTTCTAACGCTAGAAGAATTTGGATTAGCTGGTTTCTGCTTTCTATTCATTGAATTCGCTAATACTCTTGTAAACGCTGGCGTTAACCAAAACCTCGTACAGCGTGATAAGTGGGAAGATAGATACGCAGCAAGTACTATGACATTCGTCGCCGGAATGGGATTGGTTGTAGTTATCGGTATTCTCGGTATCGGTACTCCAATAGCTTATTACTCCTATTCTGAGTTAGCAGCATGGGTAGTTGCAAGCCTCGCACCGATTACTCTCGTAACAAGCTTACAAGTGGTTGTTAGCGGAAAACTTCTGCGTGAGTTTAAAAATAAACAAATGGGTATCGCAAAATTCTGTGCGACCCTCATTTCTGCAGCCACCATTATCGTGTTGGCTGAGAGTGGTTATGGACTATGGGCATTGATAATTGGTAAGCTCGTCAATGCTATCATTCAATATATTCTTCTTATCTACGTTGCTAAATTCAAACCTTATTTTCACTTCAATAGAGAAGATAATAAAGAACTCATCAGCTTTTGCCTCCCGTTGTTTGGCATGACAATAATGAACTTTCTTCATAGAAAAGCGAGTAATCTATTTACTGGAATTGTGTTAGGACCTGCTAGTTTTGCGCTTTTGGCAGCTGCTCATAAAGGGGCGCTTGTGATAAATCAAGTAACCATGAGCTCCATAAATTCAATGGTCGTTCCAAGCTTTTCAAGAGTTAAGAAAAGAGATGACTTGGGGAACCTTTTTATAAAAATGGTAACTATAACAGCATTACTAGTGTTGCCGATTTTTATGGGACTAGCGGCGGTAGCAGACCCATTTGTAACTATTGCGTTTGGAGATAAGTTTGCTCCAAGTGCAGAGTTTATGGCTATATCGGCATTTACCATGTTCCCAGGTGTAGTTGCTTGGTTTTTACCAAACCTTTTAATCGCAAGCGGAAAGACAAATGATGCCTTTAAGTTGACACTGCTTAATTTGATTTCGAATATATTGGTCGCTGGGGCTACGATATGGTTTGGCATCAAATTTATGCTCATCAGTTTGGTTGTAGCAAGCTTTATCTCTTTGCCAATTAGAATCTTTATTGTGAATAGACATGTTTCAATAGACTCAAAGCGATTGTTTAGCTCACTCGTGCCACCTAGCTTCTCAGCGCTTTCAATGTACTTTTTGTTAATTACTATAAAGCCACACATAACCAATTGGGTAAATAGTGATGTTTTATCGCTAATCCTTCTGATTGCAAGTGGGGCTTTAATCTACCCCTTCATGTATATCACCTTGTTCTTTGGCCACGCTAAAGTGCAACTCAATGAACTTAAGGAAATGTTGGCTTCTAAAAAGCGCTAATGAAGTGTCAAATTATTTAACAAGAGCTGTTTTATTAAATGACTGTCAAATTCAAGTTTATGATTTTATTGTTGTTTTTATGTTGGCTTGATAGTTGCTTGATTATGATGGTCTCAAAGGAGTTCAAAAAGCAAACACGCTTGATGAAGTAATTATTGTATATCCGGAGTTGCAATGAAGAGTATTTTTCTGAAAGCTATTTGTGCTTTCTGTTTTTTAAGTGTGAGTGTAAACGCCAACGCAGGGCTTCTATCTGTTAACGGTAGTGAAGTAAATGCTTTAGATATCAACAAATCTTTAGTTTCTTTCTATAACTTTTCAAAAAGTAACTACAGTGCCAATACTGGATTTGAATTAGCTAATCAGTTAGTGGGTTTTTTCGCTAATGATAATGCTGGACAGCTTGGTCTTTATTTAATATTTGGTGGTCCAGGGAGTGTCAAGGGAAATGTAAATTTTGATATCACTCTCAGTGACGGGGAAATCGTTTTTGTAGACGATCCAAATGTAGCTCTGAGAAATGATGTAATAACTACGACATCTTCTGGGTACAACGTTGATATGACGTGGGGAGCTAATCGTACTGATGGTCTAATTCTCTCTTCGTTTTCAAGTGATTTTTGGTTTATTAATTTAGATTTTAACGCCTTGACTGGTATCAATTCGTTTTCTTTTCTTACCTTCGATGCGAATGGCGTAGAAAGCGTACAAGTATTCGAAAAAGGCTTTAATAGCTTGTCGATCACTTCTTTACCTACAGGCAATGTTAGTACAGTCAGTGCACCTTCAAGTATTCTTCTTTTGTCGCTAGCCTTAGTGGGAATTGGCGCATTTAGAAGAACAAAACGTTAATAAAGAATTTACTTTTAAGCCAGCTATCATGCTGGCTTTTTTTTTGCTTATCGTAAAGGTAATTTTGGACTTTTG
>NZ_JBHNZD010000015.1:0-137051 GCF_054960375.1 Alteromonas sp. G4i35
CAGTGACCACAGGCGCGTTGTCTAAAGTAGTAAAGCGCATAGAGCATAAATTGGAGGTGCAAGTATTTGACCGAGTAGGTAAACATATTCGACTCAACCAACGGGGTAACAAATTTCTGCTTTATGCCACTCATCTTGTGCACGAAGCCGATCAAGCTCTCAGTGAGTTTAGAGGAAGTACTGCTGTATACAACGTTACTGTTGCTGGCCCATCGCTATTGCTTCAATACTACTTACCTACGTTGCTTTCCAAGCCCTCTTTTTTACAAACTCACTTTCACGTAAATATTAATGCTTGTTGGGAAGGTAAAGCGCTGGATAGTGTGTCAAAAGGAGGAAGCGATCTCGCTATTGCCACCTCTTTTGCGATGGAAGAACGAGAGAAAGACCCTTCTCTTCATCATATATCGCTAGGTTCGTCTACATATGTGGTCGCTGCAGCGGAAAACCACGCTGCGGTAACTGAAGCAAAGAACGGCGCATTAACAAGTCAAAGTTTGTACGGTTACGCATTCGCCTGCCCTGATGTTTCGCCCTTTTGTGGAATAAAACGCGGCATCGGTTCTGATGGATGGAGAGACGACAAAGTGCCCCGCTCAATTCGCTATCGATGTAATGATTTTGGCACGCTGATATCCATTGTTCGACAAGGACTGGCCTTGGCCTACGTGCCTGACTTCATAGCAAAAAGCCATAACCTTACTAGCGTCGATGTATTAGGTTATGACTTTTATCATACGGAGCACTTCGAACTTGTTTACAAACCTAGCATGGCATCGGGATGGCTCAACCGGTTTGTCGACTCAGTTAAAAGCGCTATTTCGTAACAACATTTTTAGCCCCTTTGATCAGTGCTTCTCTGTCAATTTTATTAGGGACTTCCACTCCACGCCGTGCGGCTGGCCTCGCTTCAATACTGTTTTTCCAACGGGTTAAGTTGTCTAACCCTTCTATGCTTACACCAGACCATTCATAGGTACGCACCCAACACCAGTTCGCCATGTCAGCAATACTGTAGTCGTCGACCAAATACTCTCGATTTTCTAGCCTCCCATCTAGCACGGTGAATAGGCGACGTACTTCGTTTTGATAACGTGCTATCGCCACCGGAATTTTTTCTTCTAAGTAACGGTGGAACACATTAGCTTGGCCCATCATTGGGCCTATGCCTCCCATCTGAAACATGACCCACTGTAAAACCTGGCTTTTGCGCTTTGCGTCGGAGGGTAAAAACATACCGCTTTTTTCTGCGAGATAAATCATGATAGCGCCAGACTCAAACACGATGTGACCGTCGGCTTCTCTATCCACAATTACCGGAATACGGCCATTGGGGTTCATTGCCAAAAATTCAGGAGTTTTCTGCTCTCCCTTCATCAGGTTTACGGCATGGGCGGTGTATTCAAGCCCCATTTCTTCAAGCGCTACCGACGCTTTCCAACCGTTCGGTGTGGCTGCGGTGTATAAATCGATCATTAGGCTTTTGCACTCTCTCTGTTACTTACCGCCTCATACCAGCGCGCCAGATTGACATGCTCGTCAGTCATACGAATTTTTACCACACGGGCGAAATCCATAGCGCATAACGCGGTTATATCAGCAATAGAAAAGGTGTCACCAGCAATAAACTCTTTAACACCAAGTCGACGCTCTAAAATGTTCAAATATTTCGACGCATTAATACCCGCTTCCTTACCGAATTCAGGAACCGGCGTCATACGATCTTTAAAGTAGCCTGTAGTATGTTGAAAACACATACCAATTTGCATCATAAACGCGAACTCTACTTGTCGTTGCCACATAGAAATAGTCGCTTTTTCAACGGGCGCTGTTCCCATTAGCGGTGGCTCTGGCTGCAGTGCTTCAAAATACGTACAAATGGCATCGGTTTCGGCAATACAGGTGCCGTCATCAAGCTCTAAAATAGGTATCTTTCCCAGCGGGTTCTTCGCGCGCATTTCCGCAGTTAGATTTTCACCCTTTTGAATGTCGACCTGAACGTAGTCAACGTCAATGCCCTTCTCAGCTAAAAACATTCGTACTCGACGTGGGTTGGGCGCAGTCTTTGTTTCGTAGATTTTCATAATGATGATTACGGGCCTTATGGTGATTAGTCAGGAATTGTAATAACCCAAGATTAGTAACTGTGCAGTACGCTTTCAAATCACTCTGTATATGACTCATACTATTCAGCGCCTTTATGGTTACACCTCTGTGTTTTTCGCAGATAATTAACCAGTTGCAGGTCTTGAACCAGCTCTATCTAGATGCTGCTACAGCGCTGTGAGTACTTTAAGACGCTTTATTTCATTGTCAGTAAAATGGGCAGATTGATACTCTTGCAGTGCTTTTTCTATTGCGTTTGAATCAAGAGATTGCTGAACCAAGTTATCGCGGAATGTTTTGTATTCGGCAATTCTGTTTTGCCACTGAGCTTGTTGTGCCCATGTTTTGGAAAAGCGTTCTGCAACTTCGCTACCAAATTCAGCCGCCACTGCGTTATAGCGATCGTTAATAGTGCTGTGGTTGTTTTTTATTTCGTTTATTCGATGCATATTAAGCGTGGGCTGGAAGGCTTCACGTTCGGCGGAGTTTCCCGCTTTAATTGACTCGACGATAAGGGCCTTTCTTTCGTCTCTGGACAAGGTGTTTTCTTGGGCAACACTTAAACGTGCTAGCGCCGCCTCATCTACCTGCGCTTCTTGACTAAACAGATAGTGGTATTCAGTATTATTAAAGTAAGTTCGCCTAATTTCCTCTCGCTCATCTAGCTTAAACGACACATCCTGCAAGCTGTGACTGGCAAGGTCGACGTCCAATTCAACCAAAGACAGCGCCACTTTGTAATCGACATACCGGACAAATAAGTCGATTGCGTCACCTTGCGTGCTGAGTGTGAATACTTCGTGAGCATGGGTTGTGTAGGCAAGTTTCACTGCTTGCGGCACTTCTGAGGAACGTGTAAATACGAAGCGATCGAAAGCGTCTTTGGTTGAGTAATTGAGTTCAAAGGGAATGAGATCAGCTTTTGTACGATCAGCTGCAATATCAGTGTCACTATCCCGATGACTACCTACATCAGTTACTTGATGTACTGCACCGCCTCCTTCTAACTCGTATTCTCCGGCTTTCGCTTGTGCACCTGAGGATGAGCGTTGACTGAAAATTTCTGAACTAGAGGTTTGAGATTCAGACGCTAACTGGTTGTAAAGAATAGTACCGAATACTAAGAGGGCAAGCAGCCCTCCTAGTATGGGAAAAACACGGCGTAATTGACGATTCGCCACTACAGCCCTAAGCCTTTCAGTCGGTTAGCCTGACGAACAAACACGTCTACTGGGTCGATTTCAAACCAGTGCGTTATGCCAAAGCTCTGGTTGACTTCATCAAGGTGGTTCATTTTATAGTTGTCTTTAAGTACTTTGCCTAAATGAGAACTACAGGTCGATACTAGCCCATCGTTTGGCTCTTTGAATGCGGTGCCAGTAATAGCCAAGAATGGGTCAACTACATCAAGTGCATTGGTGTAAGTTCTGCCTCCGCTCCACGAGAAATAGTACACGCCATTTTCAGCCAACATTTTTCCATCGTTGCGGCAGTAGGCAGTAGGCATCCCTTCTGGATATTTTTGATTGAAAGCAACAGAGCCAGACGTAGACAATGAATTAAGCGCAGCGATTGAATCTGTAGGTTTGTCTCGCGGATCTGACCCAGAGGCAATCTCGATGATATTGGCGAACGCATTAACTACAACGCCCGCAGCACCTTCGCCCACTGAACCTTCAGAAAAAGCGTCTCGTAGTTCATCTGCCACTTTGCTTCCCCAGTTTACGCCGGCAACTGAACTTACCGAAGCAACCTTATCTGGGGCAACGCTTGCGGCGTAACGTGCCGTTGGACCACCGTGACTGTGTCCAATTAAATTCACTTTGTCAGCTCCTGATAGCGCCAGAACTTCATCAATGTAATCGAGTAACTGTTCACCGCGGACTTCGGTCGAGTTTGCTGGTGAGACCTCTGCGATATAGACAACAGCGCCGTTTCGGCTAAGTTTGTGCGGTACCTTATAGAAATAATCAACAAATAAGATATCTTCGAACCCAAACAGACCGTGAACTAACACAATAGGGTGCTTGGTTTTTGCGTAGGTGCCAGCGTAGGCTTGGCCAGACAAGCCTAATGTCATACTGAACAAAGCTAATAACACGGCGAATTTACCGAGCCATGGTTTTGTAGAGCGTATTCTTATAGAGCGTAAGTGGTTATATAGTGTCATCGAGTGTGTCCCATAATTATGGTTATATGTGGTCTGTGGTCAGACCTTTGTTATAATTATGTAAACACTATGTAAAGATCAACCTTTGTGTGAAATCTTTAATAAAGGCTTTTACTGTGTATAGGTAAATTTTCGACGGAGTTAGTTATTATTAGTCAGTTAATTCAGAAAGATAGCGTCAGGTATGAAGTATGTTAACCCATACCATTTGCACTAAACATACAGGACATAAATAACACTTATAGTCGCTTATTTATGTTTGGAATATGCTTGAATGTAGTTTACCGCTAGGCTCGAAGTGGTTAGCCACTCTCCTTTAAGTGGGTTTAGCCTCATACCGACCTGATACTTAAGGGTAAACTCATTTCCAATCCAGCGTTTTAATTCGCAGGGCTTAACAAATTTCTTCCAGTCATGGGTTCCTATTGGTAAGTAGCGCATTACGTATTCCGCCCCCACTATGGCAACAACATAACTTTTCAGCGTGCGGTTCAGCGTCGCCAAAATCAGGAGGCCACCCGGCTTAACCAAACTTGCGCACTCGCGCATAAGCTGCTGCTGGTCAGGCACGTGCTCAACAACTTCGGCGTTAATTACCACATCATATTGCCGACCTTCTTCTACTACCTCGCTTGAGAGTTTATGCTGATAGTCTACCTTTACTCCTGTATTTTGAGCATGGCGCCTTGCCACTTCTATGCTCACCGCACTGGCATCTATTCCCGTAACTTGAGCGCCTAATTTTGCTAGCGGTTCGCTTATTAGCCCACCGCCACTGCCAATATCTATCACTGATAAGGCAGAATAATCGGGAGGCAAGTTGCCCTGACCGAAATGATTTTCTATTTGTGCTTTTATAACGTTTAGTCTTGCCCGATTAAAATCCAGCGCGGTTTTGTATTTGCCTTCTGGGTCCCACCAAGAGTCAGCCAGCGCATCGAAGCGCGCAATCTCTTGTTCAGAAAAGTTACTGTCACCTGTTTTTTTGCTTTTATCGAGCACGATTTTTTACCTTAAAACGTAGTTACCGTAGCGCTTATTGTTGACCCTTGTCGAGCAGGGTCATAAGGTGGATAGATAAGGTTCTATTCATCCTAAATTCGCTACTTGGCGATTTGAATAAGACATACCTATTAAACCATACGTTGTAAAAGAGGGTTCTGATTTTGGCGAACGCAAAAAATGTTTATGGACGCCCACTCCAGCTATGCTGTGGAAATACTGGATTTACTCGAGAAGGATTTTGCTATGTACCAGACGCTGATGTGGGTAATCACAGCGTATGCGCGGTTGTCACTGACGAATTTCTTCAATTTTCGCTACGACAAGGCAACGACCTCATCACGCCGTGGCCTAGTATGACATTTCCTGGCCTGTTAGCAGGCGACAGATGGTGTTTGTGTGCCGCTCGCTGGCTACAAGCCTATGAGGCAGGTGTAGCGCCGAAAGTACGCTTGGAAGCCACACATGAAAAAGCGTTAGATATTATTCCACTTTCACTGCTAGAAGAGTACGCGGCAGATTAATCTAAACCTGCCGCCTCGCCCTCGAATGCTTATATTCGCACTATTGCGCGAACATTGCTTGATTGAGCAGTGAAGTTCAATTTACTGCTGAGGAGTACGAATAACCATAAGTCGAGTCTCAGACATATCTTCAATCGCATAGCGAATACCTTCGCGCCCTAGACCTGAGTCCTTCACGCCACCATAGGGCATGTTGTCCACCCGCCAGCTAGGTACATCTCCAATGACCACACCACCAACGTCAAGCACGTCCCATGCTTTGTGCGCTTTGTATATATCGCGGGTAAACACACCTGCTTGAAGTCCGTAGCGGCTGTTATTTACTTCTTCAAGCGCTTCGTCATAGTCATCGAATGGCACCAGAATAGATAGAGGGCCAAACGCTTCTTCGGCACTGGCATCACAATCCTTTGGTACATTTTCCATTACCGTAGCCTCAAGCATGGCGCCGTCTCGTGTTCCGCCGCATAGAATGGTGGCACCTTTCTCTTTTGCTTCTTCAATCCAGCCGTGAAGGCGCTCTGCTTCGCCTTCTGAGATCATAGGGCCAATAAAGGTGTCTTCATTAGACGGGTCGCCAGACACTAACGCTTTCACTTTTTCCACATAGCGCGACTTAAACTCATCGTATATTTTGCTGTGCACTAAAAGGCGCTGAACACTTATACAACTTTGCCCTGATTGATAATAAGCTCCGACAATTACCCGGTCGATGGCGTCTTCAATATCGGCATCTTCATCAACTACACATGCGGCGTTACCGCCAAGCTCCAATACCACCGGCTTCTTTCCTGCTTTTGCTTTAAGCGCCCAGCCCACATCAGGTGAACCTGTGAAGCTAAGCAGCTTTAGTCTTTCATCAGTAGTGAATAAATCAGCGCCGTCGCGGCTACAGGGTAGAATAGAAAATGCGCCTTTGGGTAAGTCGGTTTCAGCTAATACCTCACCAATAATAAGCGCACCAATAGGGGTTCGCGAGGCAGGCTTAAGTACAAAGGTACAGCCTGCTGCGATTGCAGGAGCCACCTTGTGCGCAGCCAAATTCAGAGGAAAATTAAACGGCGATATAAATGAACATGGACCTATGGGGACCTTCTTGGTCATGCCCTGATAACCTTTGGCGCGCGCCGAGATTTCTAAATTCACCACCTCGCCGTTAATACGCACTGATTCTTCTGCCGCTATTTTGAAGGTATCGATAAGACGGCTGACTTCGCCCTTAGCGTCTTTAATTGGCTTACCAGCCTCTATACAAAGCGCTTGTGCCAACTCGTCGGCTCTTTCGGTAAAGCGCTTCACACAGTGCTCTAGCACCGCTTGTCTTTCGAAAGGAGCCATGGCGGCCATCGCAGGCTGCGCTTCTTCTGCTGCAGCAATGGCCTTATCGATGGTATCCGCATCGGCCATCGCCACCTTGGTTGCTACCTCTCCGGTGTATTTATTAGTCACGTCCAAGTCGGTATTGGCATAATGTGGCTCACTCGCTAAATAATAGGGATAGCTTTCCTTCAACATTTTTTACTCCTTACCTTTCTGTTACGTTTGGCTTAAAGCTTGGCGCTAAGCTCTTTAATAGTATGATTTAGTGTTTTGTCATTCATACTGTAATCAACTGGACAATCGATAATATGTACGCCTTTTGTGTTCAAACACTTATCAACCAAGTGAATAAGTACATCCGCATCGTCAACTCTCCAGCCCTGCGCGCCGTAACTTTGTGCGTATTTAACAAAGTTGGGGTTGCCATAATCTAAACCAAACTCATCGAACTGCATGTTTGCTTGTTTCCACTTGATCATTCCGTACGCATCGTCGCGCAAGATGATCACCACAAGGTCAAGCTTAAGTCTAACGGCAGTCTCAATTTCTTGGCTATTCATCATAAAGCCGCCATCGCCGCATACGCTTACCACAGGGACATCAGGCTTCACTAATTTGGCTGCTATAGCTGATGGCAAACCGGCTCCCATTGAAGCCAGTGCGTTATCTAAAAGCAGGGTATTCGGATGATATGCGGGGTAATTTCGGGCAAACCATATTTTATATACGCCGTTGTCTAACGTAACAATGCCGTTATCAGGCATAACTTTACGAATATCGCGTACAAGACGTTCTGGTAAGATAGGGAATCGATTATCGTCTTCTGCTTCAGCACGGTGGTCTACATAGGCTTGATGCACATCTTTGTAGAAGTCGAGTTTCCAACTGTCTTGGGGAGTAATGCCTTCTTTTATTTGCCAGATGCTGTTAGCAATATCTCCAACGACTTCGAGTTGCGGGAAGTAAACAGGGTCTACGGCAGCCGAATCAAAGTTGACATGAATCACTTTTTTATCGTTGTGATGCATGAAGAACGGTGGCTTTTCTACCACATCGTGGCCTACGTTGATAATAAGATCGGCACGCTCTATTGCCCTGTGTACAAAGTCACCGTCAGACAGAGCAGTATTCCCTGCAAAGCGCGAGTCGCTTTCGTTTAGTACCCCTTTGCCCATTTGGGTGGTAACAAATGGAATGCAGGTTTTATCAACAAACTCCCTGAGCATTTTCGCTGTTAGCTTTCTGTTTGCTCCGGCGCCAATCAATAACAAAGGTGACTGGGCTTCTTCAATCATAGTAACCGCAGCAGCAATTGCTTTGTATTCGGCGATAGGTCGACGGGCCATGCTAGGTGTTAGTATTTGGGCACTGGTTTGTTCTGCGGCAATGTCTTCCGGTAGTTCAATGTGTACAGCGCCCGGGCGCTCTTCATGGGCTAGACGAAATGCCTCTCGCACAGTAGAAGGTATTCTATCGCCACTCACAATCTGGTTGGTGAATTTAGTGATCGGCCGCATCATGTCAACGATGTCGATAACTTGAAAGCGACCTTGCTTGCTGGTTTTGATCGGCTTTTGCCCAGTAATCATCAACATTGGCATAGCGCCAAGTTGAGCATAAGCCGCGGGAGTAACTAGATTAGTGGCCCCAGGTCCTAAGGTCGAAAGGCACACTCCCACTTTTCCGGTAAGCCTGCCGTAAGTAGCAGCCATAAAACCAGCACCTTGCTCGTGACGCGTCAGCACCAGTTTAATAGAGGACTCGCGCAACGACTCAAGTAAGTCGAGGTTTTCTTCACCTGGGATACCAAAGACGTATTCCACGCCTTCTGCTTCTAACGCTTTAACAAATAAATCGGACGCTTTCATGTGCTGCACGCTCCTTGTAATTTGAGCAGAAAATAAAGTTCTTATTAGTTGTGCTACGAAACAATGCTGCGAATGGGTTTACTGTGCGTAATAAAATGCCCGTTGCTAACGGGCATGTTAAAAAATAGTGTATAGGAGAGAAAAAGGAAGTCTAATCACTGATTATTATGCGCTTGTATGCGAGCAAAGAACCATCTTCGTTTTGTGACACACTAAATGTATATTCATTGTAGTCACTGCCAAACACTGTATCTTGCCCCAGCAACGTGTCTGGCTCACCCCGGTGACTGTAGTCGGGATGATTGGTACAAATGTCTTGGCAAAAGCTATCGGAAAAGCCAAATTGAGAAACCAATTGATCAGTATTGTTGCGACGTATACGAAAATGGATGTGGATAGCTCGGCTACTGTACCAGCCGGGAAAACAGCTTTTTAGGTTTATTCTTCCGCTAGCATCTGTCACCGCAATACCTCTGAAGCACTTCGCACTTAATGCATCCGCTTCATTTCCCGTGCAAAATGCCGAATTAAATCCGCTGGCATCGACACTATCACTGGTATCTCCTGAATAAACGCCATCTACATCGCAATGCCATACTTCAATTTCATAACCCGATAGGGGATTACACGCTTCATCAATTAACTGAAGACACAACATCATCGGCAAACCTGTTTGCTCATATGAGATGTCGTCAAGATAGTCACTTTGAAAATAGCACGGGCCTTCCGTTTGAGAACCTGTGAGAGCCACACTGCATACAGAAGCAGTGTCAAATAAACTATCGTCTGGAAAGTCTGACGTCATAGCTGACGTGCCACCGCTTGCCCAACCGTCAAAATCTTCTTCAGGTTCGGCATTTGAATCGGTGTCGTTATTGGAAGATGAGGAGTTAGATGCTGTGGAACTTGTAGAGGTGGAATTAGAACCTCCACAACCCCACAACCCGATAGCAATAGGAGCCAATGTAAGCCCCACCGCTGTTTTCATAAAGCGGCGTCGCTTGAGCGGCTTTTCCGTTAATTTTTTTGATGTCATCGTGCGTTGCCCTTGGTTGTCTTTGCAAAAAAGACATTTAGCTAAAGGACAAGGTTCTCTTATTTACTCAAGCTTTACGTAGCTTTACACAGTAAATAAGCAAAGTGAAAAAAGCGCAGGTATTTGGGTAACTAAACCTAGGTTATTCAGCACTCCATTCGGATAGTGCCTTCTGTGTTACTTTATCTACCTCATGTTTATTTTCGCTTATCCACCAGCGCTCCATAATACGGACATTTTTCTGATTGGCTTTATAGAATATATCCACAATGTCGCCAACAAATGGAATAAAACCTAAGCCAAAGTCGATTGCTGAGTTTTTTACCATTTGAGCTATTAGCGCTTTGGGCATACCCAATGATTTTCCCAGCCAAACTATTCGAAGTGAAACGAAGAGCATCAGCGCGTCACCGGCTCCTGGGATAAGGCCCACGATTGAATCCAAGCCTATTCTTATTGGGATAAAAGGGAGCTTTACAGCAGTATCCAGCAAGTTCGCCAGTTTTTGCGCTTTAAGTAGTGCCTTTGGTGCTTTTCCTTCCACGACCTTATCTCCCTTTTAATATAATAAATGCGCCACCAAGGGTGATTTCCCTATTGGTTTTTCTCGAAACGTTTACTGTCAGCTTTTTTAAACGCTACTTTTCAGCGCCTAGCGCTCTTGCTAAGCCTGCGCGCAAACCGTTGTCCGACTGTACTGTCCACCCATGCAGGTTTTCTTGCACTATGTCAAAAAGCACGTCTATATGTTCTTTGTCACTGTTAAGTGCCGCGATGTATTCATAGCGCTCACCACCAGCTTCCATAAAGTACTCGCGATTCTCTTCACCAATTTCTTCAATAGTTTCCAAGCAATCGGCTGAGAAGCCAGGGCACATAACCTGAATGGATTTCACCCCTTTTTCAGGTAAAGACTTTAACGTTTCATCTGTATACGGTTTCAACCACTCTTCTCGACCAAAACGAGATTGGAAGGTTGTCATATATTCGTCGTGTGAAAGGCCAAGTTTCTCGGCAAGCAAGCGCGACGTTTTGTGGCACTCGCAGTGATAGGGGTCACCATTCATTAAATAGCGCTTAGGAATACCGTGGTAAGACAAAATAAGCTTGTCCGCTCTTCCATGGGTTTCCCAATGCGCTTTTACTTTGTTCGCCAGCGCGGTAATGAAATTATCGCGGTCGTGATAGTGATTCACGAAGCGAAGTTCTGGGAGCCAACGGCGAGAGGTGAAATCCTTAGCGATAGCATCAAATGTGGAGCCAGTTGTCGACGCGCTGTATTGAGGGTAAAGCGGTAAAACGACGAGTTTGCGTACGCCTTTTTCCAACATGGACTCGATGGTATCACCAATGGCGGGCTTGCCGTAGCGCATGGCAAAATCAACAATTACGTCATCGCCATATTGGGTTTTACAGCGTTCAGCAATAGCTGATGCTTGCGCTTTAGTAATAGCCATAAGTGGAGAGCCTTCTTCCGTCCATACGGTGGAATAAGCCTCAGCAGAACGCTTAGGGCGAAAGTTTAAAATGATACCATTTAATACAAACCACCAAATCGCTTTAGGCACTTCCACAACCCGCGGGTCAGAAAGAAACTCTTTCAAATAAGGGCGTAACGCCTGCTTAGTTGGCGCTTCCGGTGTCCCCAAATTCGTTACCAGTACGCCAATTTTATCTGGTTGCCCGTGAGTAAAACCTTTGTTCGATTTGTATTTCATGTATTCATAGTCCGAGAAGTACTGCGCTATATCCGTATTATACTGAATTACCTTAGATTATGATCTGCTATAACGCCAAAAAAGTGCGATTGCGTTAATAGTTTTTGGGCATTAAAAAAGCGACAGGTGTTCGAAAATACTTTTCAAAAACACATGCCGCTTTCTTAGTTTGCTGCCGCATTATGCGTGTGGCAGCCCGTAAAGCTATCTATTTAAGGCTGATAGTAAGTCGCTGCGCCCGGGCCTACCGGCATACCGAGTAGGAACACCCAAATGTAGAACAAAATTGTCCAACCTACGATAAACACCATTGAGTAAGGCAGCATCATGGCAATGAGCGTGCCCATTCCCAAGTCTTTCTTGTACCTTGCAGCCATGGCCAAGATGAGTCCGAAATAGCTCATCATAGGTGCGATAACGTTTGTGACTGAATCACCAATACGGTATGCAGCTTGAATCACTTCAGGCGCGTAGCCTATGAGCATGAGCATTGGCACAAAAATAGGTGCTGTTACCGCCCATTGCGCTGATGCACTCCCTAGCGACAGGTTCACTACACCACACATCAAAATAAACAGAATAAACACCGCTGGGCCATCTAACCCTGCCGCTTGTAACAACGCAGCACCTTTAACGGCTAATACTGTGCCTAGGTTTGTCCACTTGAAAAACGCAACAAACTGCGCAGCAAAGAATACTAGCGTAATGTAAAGACCCATTGCCCCCATGCTTTTAGACATGGCATCAATAACATCTTTGTCGTTCTTCATCGACTTGGTAACTTTACCGTAAACAAAGCCAGGAATAGCAAAGGTGATAAATATGAATGCAACAATGCCTTTAAGGAACGGAGAGCCCGCTACTTCACCTGTTTCTGGATGACGCAATATACCGTTTTCTGGCACTACCGTCAGCGCTAGTATCGCGCAAACAATAACAAACGATATACCTGCCCAACGCAGGCCTTTCTTTTCTAAATCCGTAGGCGCGTCCATTGATTGCTTGCCTAAATCTATGGAAGCATCAGCAGGGTCAAATTTACCGAGTCTCGGCTCAACAACCTTTTCGGTGACCAACGCGCCCATTGTGGCTACAACGAAGGTACTGATGAACATGAAGTACCAGTTTACTTCTGGACCTACCATATAGTCGGGGTCAATCATGTGAGCAGCGGCTTCCGTGATACCCGACAACAGTGGGTCGACAGTTCCAAGCAGTAGGTTGGCGCTATAGCCAGCCGATACACCTGCAAACGCGGCGGCCAGACCCGCTAACGGGTGACGACCTAACGAGTGGAAAATCATCGCTGCCAGTGGAATAAGTACCACGTAGCCAAGCTCTGATGCTGTGTTTGAAATGATACCTGCGAAGACGATAGCAAAGGTCACGGCACGTTTAGAGGCATTCATTACCAACGCGCGCATTGCTGCTGATAACAGGCCAGAATGTTCTGCTACCGATACACCAAGAAGCGCAACAAGTACGGTACCCAGTGGCGCAAAGCCTGTGAAATTGGTAACCAAGCCTGTCACTATTCGCTGCAAACCTTCTGCGCTCATCAGCGATATGACTTCAATCATACCGTCTTCTTCACGCCCCTTTGCACCTATTGGGCGAGGGTCAGCTACAGCAATGTCAAAGTAACCAAGTATCCCACTAAGTAACACAATGAAAAGTGAAAGCAGAGCGAACAGCGTTACTGGATGTGGGAGCAGGTTTCCTAACCATTCCACCGTGGTGAGAAATCGCGAGAATAACCCACCTTGTCCGCCCCTATCATCGGCAGACACTGTATTTGTATTTTCCGTTGTCAAAATCTTCCCTCTGTCGTTTATTGACGTCTACCACACCAAGGTTAATGCTGGGAAGGCATCAACCTTGTACATAAATAGTGACGTGTTTTAATAGTATTCAGACGGTATTTTACCCGATTTAGTAAAATTTTGGCAGTAGATAGGGTAAATGAAGGGTTAAGTCAGTGTACATTTTCCTAAATTGCCCGGCTACACAGATTAAATATAACTCGCTATATCATACCGTTAGCCTTTCAAAAGGCGTAAAAAAACCAGTCTAAAAAGACTGGTTTTTAAAGCTTCAAATTACGGCTATTTAGTTACCGTTTGACTTGTTCATATACTTGAAGAAGTCGCTGTCTGGTGCAATAACCATGACATCTTGTTTGCTGTTAAAGCTTTGCTTATACGCGTCCATACTGCGCAGGAAGCTGTAAAAATCAGCGTTCTTTGAGTAAGCGTCAGCGTAAATTTGTGCCGCAATCGCATCACCTTCACCGCGAAGTTGACGTGCATTACGCTCAGCATCAGCAAGCATTACCGTTACCTTCGCATCAATGTTTGCCTTAATGACTTCGGCTTGCTCTTGACCTTCTGAACGATGCTCACGAGCTACGGCGGCACGCTCTGCGCGCATACGCTGGAAGATCGAGTTGCTCACTTCAGTGGGTAAGTTAATCTGCTTAACGCGTACGTCTACAATTTCAATACCAAGCTCATCAGACGATGTAGAAGCTTGTTCCATTGCCTGGTTCATAAGCGCTGAACGCTCACCAGAAACGATTTGTGCAATAGTACGAGTACCAAACTCAGAACGTAGGCCGTTGTTTACTTTTTGCTTCAGTAGCGCTTCTGCTTGCAGCTTGTTGCCACCCGTTGATAGGTAGTAACGTGCAAAATCTTCTATGCGCCACTTAACATAAGAGTCAACAATCAGGTCTTTCTTCTCGCTTGTTACAAAGCGATCAGGCGTTCCATCCAACGTTTGAATACGCGCATCTAAATGGCGTACTGAGTCAATGAACGGAAGTTTAAAGTGTAAACCTGGCTCAAAAACTCGAGTTTCACCGGTCGCGTCATCGCGCTGAACCTTACCAAACTGAATAACAATGGCGCGCTCGCCTTCTTTAACTGCAAACAGTGAGCCTGATGCAAGCAATACAAGAAGAACGAATACTGCAATTAACAAATTCTTCATTGTGCTTATCTCCCCTCTCTGTAGCTATCGCCACGCAAGCCTGTACTTGGCGAGCTGTTGCGGCTGCGGCCGTTAGCATCAGTTACTGGTGCTTGTAAGCCTTCCAGTGTATTGCGCGTATTCTTGTTGTTAGTAGATTGCTGACGTTCCATAATCTTATCTAAAGGCAAATACATCATGTTATTACCGCCTTTGCTATCAACCATGATTTTACTGGTGTTACCCAACACTTCTTCCATGGTCTCTAGATAAATACGTTCGCGAGTAACTTGAGGAGCACGCTCGTACTGAGGAAGCAGCTCTTCAAAACGTGCCACTTCACCCTGCGCTTCTAACGTTACACGTTCTTTGTATGCTTGCGCTTCTTCATTCATACGATTGACTTGACCACGTGCACGAGGCTCAATTTCTCTCGCATAGGCTTCTGCTTCGCGAATGAAACGTTGTTCATCTTCCTGTGCAGCAATCGCATCATCAAAAGCATCTTTAACTTGCTCTGGTGGGCGGGCATCACGGAAGTTCATATCGATAATGGAAACCCCCATATTGTAGGGTTCAATGATCGCTTGAAGCTCTTCCCATACACGCTGACGCGTTACTTCACGGCCGTCGGTAAGTACGTCGTCCATTTTGGAGTGGCCAACTACGTAGCGAATAGCGCTATCAAGAGACTGACTTAAACTCTGCTCAGGGCTTTCAACGGCAAACGTCCAACGATATGGGTCTACAACGCGAAATTGCATTTCCATTTGAACGCTTACCACGTTTTCGTCCTCTGTAAGCATAGAGCCTGAAGATGACTGGTCGCGAATTGACTGAACATCAACTGGGATTACTGAGTCAATAAACGTTGGCGCCCAACGAAGACCCGGCTCAACCTGCTCGTGGTACTCACCGAAGCGAAGCACTACGCCACGTTCTGCTTCACGAATAGTGTAAAAACCACTAATGAACCAAATTACGACAAGTAAACCTACAAGAATACCAGCGCCGATACCACCTAGGCTTTTGCCTGAGCCACCGCCGTTGCCACCTGACTTTCCAAACTTACCAAATAAGTTCTTAAAAACATCGTCCAAATCTGGGGGACCTTGCTCTTTCCCACCGCGATTCTTCCACGGGTCGTTATTATTGCCACCCGGCTCATTCCAAGCCATGCTGATACTCCATAGATTACTGTTATATTTTTGAATTTCGCATGCTCAATGCAGTGACTAGCACTGACTAATGTCGCACAACATACTCTGATATTCCGTTTTCCAGACGTTTTTCAAGTCTGTTCCAGTCAGCGGCGGGCATTCTTACATCAACTACCCAGTCTCCCTGACTGTCGTATTCTTCACTAGCAATACAGTTTAGTTCGTACAACACGCCGCGCAATCGACTTTGTGCAGGCGGAATCTTTAATGTGTAATTCACCATACTTTTACCTAAACATTCGGTTAAAGCTTGGCTCAATAATTCCGTTCCTTCGCCTGTTTGTGCAGATAGCCACACTCTAACAGGCACGCCTTCGTCGTTTCTTTCTATACGCGGTTGAACGTCGTCTAGTTTATCAATCTTATTACAGATTAGTAATTGTTGAATCTCTCCAGCTTCAATTTCTTCAAGTACATCATTAACTTCATCCATGGTTTCGCGATATTTTGCATCAGCAATATCAACCACATGGAGCAGTAAATCTGCTTCTTGAGTCTCTTGAAGTGTCGCTTTAAACGCAGCAACGAGGTCGTGGGGAAGATGACGAATAAAACCTACCGTGTCGGCTAAAATAGCCGGCCCTACGTCTTTTAAATCGATTTTGCGTAACGTGGGATCTAGCGTTGCAAACAGCTGATCGGCAGCGTAAACGTGTGAGTCGGTAATGGTGTTAAACAGCGTCGATTTTCCCGCATTCGTATAGCCAACTAAGGATACCGTTGGAATTTCAGCGCGTTTGCGCGAGCGGCGACCCTGCTCGCGTTGCTTTTGCACTTTTTCCAAACGACGAAGAATGGCTTTAATACGACCACGAAGTAGTCGACGGTCAGTTTCTAGCTGTGTCTCACCTGGACCGCGAAGACCAATACCACCTTTTTGACGCTCAAGGTGGGTCCATCCTCTGATGAGACGAGTTGAGATATGCCTCAACTGGGCTAGTTCGACCTGAAGCTTACCCTCATGTGTTCTTGCGCGCTGCGCAAAAATATCAAGAATTAGCCCCGTTCTATCTAACACCCGGCATTTACACACCGCTTCTAAATTACGCTCCTGAGAAGGAGAAAGCGCGTGGTTGAAAATAACAACGTTGGCATCGTGTGCTTTCACTGCCGCTGCTATTTCCTCTGCCTTACCTGAACCAACAAAAAACTTAGCATGAGGCGCACTGCGCGAAGTCGTAATAACTTCTACCGCATTAACCCCTGCTGAAGACACAAGCAATTCAAGCTCACTTAAGTCTTCTTTACTGTTCTCGTCGGAAAAATTAACATGAACAAGTACAGCCTGTTCACCGGCTTTATAACGGTCAAACAAGCGCGTTACCTTTTAAATTATTCACCTTTAGTATTTTCAGAATCTCCTGCGCTAGGCATTGTGATAGCGCGTGCTGGAACAACAGTAGAAATCGCGTGCTTATACACCATTTGGCTTACTGTGTTCTTCAGTAAAATTACGAACTGGTCGAAAGATTCAACCTGTCCCTGAAGTTTAATACCGTTTACCAGATAAATTGATACTGGAATACGTTCCTTACGCAAAGCGTTCAAGAATGGGTCTTGTAAAGATTGCCCTTTAGCCATTTGATATCCTTAGTTTTTATTATTCGTGATAGGAATTTCACTATCACTGCACGTCTAATATATACCACACTCAAACATTTAAAGTGTGACTTTCGCTGTAATTTTAGTCAAATTATCGTTAGCAAATGTGTCTAGCCATGTAACCTGCTCCCAGCCCCGTAACCACGTGAGCTGACGCTTGGCGAGCTGCCTTGTAGCGATAATGCCTCTTTCACGCATTTCTGCGTAACTCAATTGGCCGTCTAGGTACTGCCACATCTGTCTGTACCCTACCGAACGAATAGAAGGCAAATCTTCATGAAGATCACTGCGTTCGTAGAGCTTTACTACTTCATTCTCAAACCCTTGCTCCAACATCAAATCAAAGCGGGTCGCTATACGTTCGTGCAACACTGCCCTGTCTGCGGGCGCTATGGCAAATTGTGCAATGTTATAAGGGCACTTTTCACCCTCTTGTTGTTGCCAATGTGTCAACGTCTTGCCGGTACTTCTATACACTTCCAGCGCACGGGTAATTCGTTGTGGGTCGTTGGGGTGAATTCTCTCACCACTAATTGGGTCTACACCACGTAATTCATCGTGTAATTTAGACCAACCCAAGCGTTGTGCCTGCTGTGTTATTTCGTCCCGTATCTTTTCATCTGACTTAGGTAGTGGCGAAATTCCATTTATCAAGGCATTAAAGTACATCATTGTACCTCCAGCCAAAATTGGCACCTTGCCACGCGCTAAAATATCGCCAATTAGCGCATTAGTGTCGTTTACAAATTGCGACACCGAATAGCTTTGTGCAGGGTCGATAATATCAATTAGATGATGTACTACACCTGCTTGCTCTTCCTGCGTTGGCTTCGCAGTGCCGATGTCCATACCTTTATAAACAAGGGCTGAATCAACACTAATTACTTCGCTTTCAACCTTGGCCGCTATATCAAGCGCCAAGCCTGTCTTGCCTGATGCCGTGGGGCCCATAATTGCTATTACTGGCAATGCAGAATTTATGCCATTGGACACCTTATTCTCCCCATACATCTAGCACTGAATTTAAGGGGCGCACTTTAGCAAATTGCTCAATAATTTCCCATTGTTTCACTTCGCTCTGCTGATCCAACCAGTACCACAGCGCATTTGATGTCTCTTCATCTAAAACATGTTCAGGCAAAACCAATGATTTTACGGCATCATCAAGTGAATTTACTTCATCATTTAGTTCAACTAATAAGAAGTATTCAAACCACTTGAGCCACGGCAAGTGCCTGGTGCCGGCCGGCACCTGTTGCAGCCGATATTTGCCAGCCACTTTATTCACTTCAAAATGCGCGTCGTTTAGCAGTGTAACCAATTGCTCATTGACATTATTGAGCGAAACAGCAACGGGCATTAACAACGGTTGTCCATGCTGCGCTTTTAAAAATAGTTCGCTTAACCAGATACTTGCAACTTTAGTTGCACAAAGAAGGTAAATTTTTTCTGATTTTGGGTAAATTCTACACTGGGAAGTTAGATTAACGTGCTCTGCAACGGGCATCGGGTCTGCATTGTTGTTAATAATGTCGCTATTTGGCGTCATTAACGCATTATAATTTGACTGATATGCCGCACTTGGCCCTCGACTTTGCTTATGTGCAGCGCCACCACTTCGTCCACCACTGGCACTTCCCGAGGATGTATTTCTTGGACTGCCTGTAAATTGCCCATAAGACTGTGGCGCGCCTTGCGAGACTCCCCCCGTCGAGTAACGAGAAGACTCGTTGAACGCCTGTGCATTATCCGACGTTTGATTCTGTAAAGGCCTAATGTAATCGTGCTCTACCTGAGAAGACATGAAATCTGAGCCCGAAGGACGGCTTGCGTCCATTCCTGATAAAGGCTGTTCGTCGGTCATGGCATGCAGTGCATCACTCACGGTTTTACAGATAAAGTCGTGTACCAATCTGCCTTGTTGAAACCTCACCTCATGCTTGGCGGGATGAACATTTACATCCACATCTTTAGGGTTAACCGTTAAGTACACTACAAAGCTTGGTTGCTCCACCACACCCCAAACGCTTTCGTACGCTTGGCGAATAGCGTGCATAATAAGCTTATCTCGCATGCCTCTGCCGTTAACAAAACTGAACTGGCAATCATTGCTGCTGCGAAGCATGGCCTCATTACCTAGCCAAGCATCAATGTGAAGACCTTCATACTCGGTACTTATATGTACGGCGTTTTGAACAAACTTTTGTCCAACCACAGCGCCAATTCGGGTGGCTAAACTGCCTGCTTTGTCGGCGATAAAGCGCTTTGCTACTTTATCGTTGTGTTTTAAAACAAATGAAACCTTGGGATAGCTCAGTGCTATGCGTTTTATGACTTCTTCAATATGCTGAAATTCGGTTTTTTCGGTGCGTAAAAACTTACGTCTTGCTGGCGTGTTGTAAAACAGATCCGCCACGTCAATTGTGGTGCCAACAGGGTGGGCCGCTGGCTGAATATTTACCGCCATTTCCCTACCCTCACAGTAGGCCTGCCACGCCTCTCCTTGAGACTCAGTGCGTGATGTCAGTGTTAACCGGCTTACCGAGCTAATACTGGCCAGCGCTTCGCCACGAAAGCCAAGAGAGAGAATTTGTTCTAAGTCATCCAGAGTGGTGATTTTGCTGGTTGCATGGCGACTTAATGCCAGCTGCAGTTCACTTTTGACTATGCCTGACCCATTGTCTTTTATTCGAATGCGTTTGTGGCCACCTTTTTCAATATCGACTTCTATTTTGGTGGCACCAGCATCAAGGCTGTTTTCTAGTAATTCTTTAACCACAGACGCGGGGCGCTCAACCACTTCACCAGCGGCAATCTGGTTTGCAAGTTGGGGAGATAAAAGCTGTATAGGCAAAGGACTACCCTATGATATTAACTATATGGATTCGTGGCGATACGACATGTAAGTGCAATGAGTGCTGAAAAAGCCGATGAAACAAAACCTAGGTTTAGGTTCTCGGAATATTTAGTACCTGCCCTACGCGTACAACATCACTTGAAAGATCATTCGCTGCTTTGATGCTGCTTACTTTTACATTGTAACGCTGTGCTAATAATGAGAGCGACTCGCCGCTTCTTACTTTGTGCGTTCGGTTGTTCGCCCTTTCTTGTGCCCACAGTGTACCATCAGGGGGAACTTGCTTGAAGTAACGCTTAGTCGCATTAAACATGGCATTCGCTAAGCGTTCGCGATGTTTAGACCAGTTCAGATTCTTCTCTTCTTGCGGATTAGAAATGAAACCAACTTCGACCAAAATAGAGGGGATGTCAGGCGCGGTCAAAACTGCAAAACTGGCGGCTTGTGGTTTTCTTTTATGCAGACTGGTCACCTGCTTTAGCTCTTCAACCACTTTATTACCTAAATCGTGGCTGGTCGCCATACTGTGATCCATCGATAAACCCAGTATGGTTTCAGTAAGATATCTCTCGCTTGATTTATCATTGATCACTTCAGCTGCACCACCGAGTAATTCAGAGTGACGTTCAGATTTCTCTAGCCAGCGGCCTAATTCAGTGTCTGCTCTTCGCATGGATAGTACCCACACCGAACCGCCTCGCGGTTGAGGCTGACTAAACGCATCGGCGTGGATGGAAATAAGCAAATCGGCTTTTTTCTCGCGCGCAATTTCAGGACGTCGATTAGGAGAAACATAATAATCATCGCCACGAGTCATGATGGCGCGCATACCTCGCTCCCGGTTTATCATGTCTTCCAGTTTTTTGGCGATACTCAGGGTGATGTGCTTTTCATAGGTACCAGCCGGACCGATTGAACCTGGGTCATGCCCACCATGCCCGGCGTCGATGGCGACGATAATGTCTCGGTCTCGGGCACTGGTAGAATCATCAATAACGACCGAGCCAGTTGATGCCGACGCTGATAACGTTGGCGACGGCTTCGGCGCGCTATCTGGTAAATCGACAACCAGCCTGTGTCCGTAAGCACCATCGGGGGTTACTGCAAATAACGAAGGCTTTGTATTTCTATTGAGCTCAACAACCACTCTGGCAGATGATTTGTTTTTCGGTGTGGAGTAGCGCAGCTTTTTAATCAAATCACCGCTGTTTTCAATGCCAGAAAGCTTAGCGGTGTCGCTGGTGTTGTTAAGATCGATGACAAGCCGAAGCGGATTTTTAAGTGTAAAATAGGTGAACTCTGGCGCTGATTTCATATCGAAAACAACGCGCGTATTGTCCGGCAACGGCCATATCCTAACCCCGTCGATGTTATTTTGCGCACCGTGTGCGAATTGCACGACGAAACACAATAATAATACCGAAACTATACTGCGCACCATAATTAGCCTTTCTGTTATTGTTATGCTGCTCTCGTCAACTCCGGAGCGGCTATTTATTCAGTTTTTCTTTCATTTCGCATTTGCGCTAAACGCGCTTGCATTGCTGAAGCAATTTCGCACCGTGGGCACTTTTTGCTTCCAAATTAAACTGCCTACCCGATGGCGTAATATTTATACTAATCACTAAGTCTGGGGATGCCAAGTATTCGCCCCCTTTTTCCGACCATTCAATAAGCGCGATAGCGCCCGAACCAAAGTAATCGCGAATTCCCATGAACTCTAACTCTTCTGGGTCGGCTAAGCGATACAGGTCGAAGTGATAGATATTGACGCCATCCAACTCATAAGGTTCAACCAATGTATAGGTTGGACTTTTAACGCTACCTGAATGACCTAAAGATTGAATGAAATATCGGCTAAATGTCGTTTTCCCTGCACCTAAGTCGCCGTTTAAATAAATAACAGCATCGGTAGGGAGTTGACTCGAAACAGCCTGCGCTAAATCTCTGGCAAGCTGCGCAGTATCATCTACTTCATTAGCAAAAAAAGAGGTATGCGGGTAAGACATCAACAATATTCCACAGTAACAGAAAGCCGAATAACACAGTAGATGCCTGCCCGTTCAAGACAAAACCACGCTAACTAGTGGTTTATAAGCGCACGTACTGCGTCAAACAAATCGCTCGCTATCATACCACGTTGACCATACAGTTGGGCAATATCATCGCCAGCCTTAGCATGAAGCACTACACCATATTTCGCTGCAATATCTGTTTCTACGCCTTGCGCGAGCAACGCGCCCAATATTCCGCTTAATACATCACCGCTTCCTGCGGTAGCCATACCTGGATTACCGTGACGGCAAACCCAGGTTTTCTTTTCATTGTCGATAAGCGTGCCCGCCCCTTTTAGTACACAGACCGCATGGTATCGCTGTGAGCACTGCCTTGCGTAGTTAAAACGGTCGCTTTCTACATCATCAATAGAAACACCGAGTAAACGCGCAGCTTCGCCCGCGTGAGGGGTTAAAATACTGTCAGACAAGGTGTACGCGGTTGACTGCTGACACAACAGATTTAGCGCGTCAGCATCAATGACCACAGGCTTATTTTGGCTTTGACAGTGCTTCATGGTGGTTTCAAATGCGCTTTCTGCCCATTCATCTTGCCCAAGACCCGGTCCAATAACCACACAGGTTGCCCAAGCTAATGCATCTTCCAAATTAAAGTCGGTGACCATGAGTTCAGGTCTGCCTGCACTGACCTGAACGACTGACGACTCATGGGTATACACGCGCACCATGCCCGCACCGCTTCTCAGCGCGGCTTCACTGGCGAGTCGAATGGCACCTGCTGTTCCGCGGTTACCGCCAATGCACAACAGTCGACCATAAGTCCCTTTATGACTGTTAATCTCCCGTGGCCCCATACCTTTAAAGTGGTCGATATTTAGCATGGTCGCGCTCGCTTTAGCTAATGCTTGGAACGCTTTGCCGATACCCAAGTCCGCATACACTAACTTACCGCACGATTGTTTACCCGCACCAGTAACAAGCCCCGGCTTAATGCCCACAAAAGTAACGGTGATATCAGCCTGAACACATCGCCCCAGGCTCTGTCCTGTATTTGCATCAAGCCCTGACGGCACATCAACGCTTACAACCGGTGTTGATGACGCATTCACCGCATCAATGATGTCTGCAAACTCATTGCGAATATAGCTATTAATACCTGTACCAAGAAGCGCATCTATCACTACGTCAGACTTCTCGAGGAGCGCAGCGTCAAACCCATTGATACTGCCTCCTGAATCGAGCCAGCGCTGCTGTGCTTTGCCAGCATCACCATCCAGCGTACGTTCAGGCTCAACCGCACATAAATGCACTTGTTTACCCGCAAGTTTTGCGTTTATTGCTGCAATGTAGCCGTCACCCGCATTGTTACCTTGGCCCACCAGCACTAAGTAAACGTCTGAGTTTGGCATAAGCTCAAGACACTGCTTAAACACCACATCACCAGCTCGTTGCATCAACGTGAACATATCGCAGCCCGAATTCGCGGCGGCTTGTCCCTCATTTTCCCTAACCTGATCGGCCCGAAATAATTTGTATGATAAACTTGACGTTAATTGAGTATCTAGCATGAGCACATGTCCGAATTTAGTTCTATCGACCTTGTTGAATTAACCAACAATATCAAGGCTTGGGGTACAGCGCTAGGCTTTCAGCAGGTTGGCATCAGCGATATTGATCTACATCAGCACGAGGCACACCTTCAGGAATGGTTAGACAATGGGTATCACGGTGACATGGCCTTTATGGAGAGTCATGGGATGAAGCGTGCCCGGCCTGATGAGTTGGTCCCAGGGACATTACGGGTTATCAGCGTTCGCATGAACTACTTACCTCCTGACGCCTCGTTTGCTAAGCATTTAAAAAAGCCAGAAATAGGATACATCAGCCGCTATGCATTGGGCCGTGACTACCACAAAGTGCTGCGCAAACGTCTGAAGCAATTGGGAGAGAAAATCACCGCATCCTTGGCGCATACCCAATATCGCCCGTTTGTAGACTCAGCCCCCGTATTGGAACACGCTATTGCTGAAAAAGCGGGTATTGGCTGGACGGGGAAACACAGCCTGACACTCAACAAAGAAGCCGGCTCTTGGTTCTTCTTAGGTGAGCTGTTCATCAATTTGCCATTACCCACTGACTCACCAATTGAAGAGGGTTGCGGCACCTGCACGGCGTGTCTAACCATCTGCCCGACCAATGCAATTGTTGCGCCTTATAAAGTAGATGCCCGTCGCTGTATTTCCTATCTCACCATTGAATCAGACAAAGATATTCCCGAAGATTTACGTCCCATGATGGGCAATCGCATTTATGGCTGTGACGATTGCCAACTTGTTTGCCCTTGGAATCGCTTTGCCGATGTTACCAGTGAAGAAGATTTCCACCCGCGACAAGTGCTTCACGGCCAAAGTCTCAATGCGCTTTTCGGCTGGTCTGAAGAAACCTTCTTACGCAATACGGAAGGCTCTCCCATCAGGCGGATTGGCTTTGAGAAGTGGCAGCGTAATATTGCCGTTGCGTTAGGAAACGCTCCGTATGATGAACAAAGCATTCTGCTTTTGAAAGAAAGACGAGGGAGCGTGAGTGACTTGGTGGACAGACATATTGATTGGGCTCTTAAGCGGCAGCAAGAGAAGCAACAAGCGTCTGATGCAAAAAACAGGCAGCAAGCGCGGCTTATTCGCGTAATTGAAAAAGGTTTACCAAGAGACGCCTAACGCAGTACACGCTTGAATAAGGCATACCGCGAATTCATTTAGTTTAGCTATATAGGTTTTCGGGTTAACCCGCCGAAGCAAGCTGACTGTTTAAATCGGCCTGAGTGCTATTCCGATAACGCACACGAGCATTTGGCGAATGGGATGCAGCGAAAGAAACGTTAAGTTTCAGGCCTCGCTGTGCCACTTGCGTGGTTATGATGGGCGAGCCGAATTCCCACCACGGCTCCTGTTCCAATGCTTCAATAACTCGCGACAGCTCAGTTTCAGAACCGTCATACTCACCCGTTATTTCGCAATGTCCGTTCTCACATTTTACCGAGTCTAAAACAAAGCGCTCATTGTTAGGCGGCAGCGCAAAAAACGTATTGAGTGAGCCTTCGGTTTTCGTGTAGAAAACCTCTGGCGCCATGATTTGGACATTCTCAGCAACGGGGGCAACATTCATCTCGCCGTTTTTCGTAACGCTTGTATCCAAGAGCACCGCACCTGCTTCATTCGAAACCAACTTGGCGGCGGGCTTAATAACTTTCAGCTCACTCGTTTCCGTGGCACGAGAGCGCGCTAACACATTGGTTAGTCGCTCTTTTTCTGCATTGGATTCACTGAGTTGGTGTTGATAGCCAGAAAATTTATACCCCGCTATCAATGCAAACGCTATCAGCAACAACACAAGCCACGTTTTCATTTTACTTCCTTTATCGAAGTCGCTTACTTGTGATATTGCTTACTAAGTTCATGTACCGCATTAACGAACACACCTGCATTTTCAGGTGGTACGTCTAGATGGATACCGTGACCTAAATTAAATACGTGACCGCTACCTTCACCGTAACCTTCTAGAATGGACGCCACTTCTTGCTCAATTCTTTGCGGTTGAGCATACAGCATTGATGGATCCATATTACCTTGAAGTGCAACTTTATCGCCAATGCGCGCACGCGCTTCTTTAATGTCGATAGTCCAGTCTAAACCTACTGCGTCGCAGCCTGTCGCCGCAATCGATTCTAGCCACATGCCACCGTTTTTGGTGAACAAGGTAACAGGTACTTTACGGCCTTCATTTTCACGGGTCAGCCCACTTACAATGCGCTCCATGTACTGAAGCGAGAATTCTTTGTAGTCACGAGGAGATAACACGCCCCCCCAAGTATCAAATACCATGACTGACTGCGCGCCCGCAGCGATTTGAGCATTTAAATACTCAGTAACAGAATCAGCCAGTTTTGCTAGTAACGCATGAAGCGTTGCTGGCTCAGCAAATGCCATTTTCTTGATTTTGGTAAAGGCTTTACTTGAACCACCTTCAATCATGTAAGTCGCGAGTGTCCAAGGGCTTCCAGAAAAACCAATTAATGGCACTTCACCTTTAAGCTCACGGCGAATAGTACGAACGGCATTCATTACGTACTGTAATTCACCTTCTGGATCAGGAAGGCCTATTTTATCCACATCCGCTTTACACGTGATTGGATTTTTAAAGCGAGGGCCTTCACCTGTTTCAAAGTAAAGACCGAGGCCCATCGCATCTGGAATGGTCAAAATATCCGAAAAGAGAATTGCAGCGTCGAGAGGAAAACGACGTAAAGGTTGTAGCGTCACCTCACATGCAAGTTCTGCATTCTTGCACAACGACATAAAATCGCCTGCTACTGCACGAGTCGCTTTGTACTCTGGGAGGTAGCGCCCGGCTTGTCGCATCATCCATACAGGTGTGACATCAACCGGCTGCTTAAGTAACGCACGTAAGTAACGATCGTTCTTTAACGCGGGCTTATCAACACTGGGGAAATTTTGCGACATATAACTCACCTAAATTACTGAAGATATTTGAGCGCGAAAGTATACCAGTATTCTTAACTAAGGTGTGCTAAAACCTGTATTAAAAAATCAATGTTTTAACGACAAATCGGTGTAGTGTCGATTATTAAAGACAAACAATACTTGAACATTACTTTAAAAAGACGCTTGCACTTAAAGTGAGTGTTTGCTATTACTATAACCGTTAAAGAAAAGAAGCCCTACATGGGACCGTGCTAAACTTATTGAAACCCTGCTTCGGCAGGGTTTTTTATTTGTCGCCGATCAGAGACACCGTTTCAGCAATTAATTGTCCCGCAATAGACACTTTCGGTGGAATAGTCGGCAGCGCATCTATATCAAACCATTGCGCATCATCTATCTCGTTCTCCTGACAACGAATTTCCCCTTCGTCATACTCGGCAACAAAACCGACCATTAAGGAATGTGGAAATGGCCATGGCTGACTATTGTAATAGCGCAAGTTTTTAACCTTAACGCCAACTTCTTCGAAAACTTCTCTGTGGACCGCTTGCTCCAGACTTTCACCACTTTCTACGAAGCCTGCAAGGGTTGAATACATATTGGATTCTCGGTGGCGAACGCCTTTGGCCAACAATATTTTTTCGTTGTCGTGTATAGAAACAATGATACAGGGAGACACTCTTGGATAACTGCGATGTTGACAGCGGTGACAATGCATTGCCATTTCCCAATCTACGCGTTCAGTCTTGGCTCCACATTGCCCGCAAAATTGATGAGTACGCAAGAAGTGGATGTATTGCCAGGCTCGCCCAATAACGGAAAAGGCAATATCGTATTCGGCAAAAAGAAGCTGTCTAAGCGATACCCGTTCCCAACCGGGTTCGTCAACATGCTCAGCGCCCAAATCAACAACATATACGGGCAGATCTCTATGCGCCGTCTCATTGAGCGGCGGAAGTTGATGAATTTCATCGACATAAGATGCTAAAAATGGAATATCACTCAGGTAAGCAACGGGGATAGACTCAGACGATTCTTGTACTACAATTTTGCCGCGACTAAAAACTACCCACAGGGCTTGCTGAGCAGCTAGTTTCGCCTCATCCAACTTTATCATCATTGCACATCACTCCTGTTCTTTAATGCTTCATACTACACTAAATACTGAGCGTATAGATCGCCACCATACATTTTGAAACGAACTTTTTCGCGCAAAATTTGTGTCGCTAGTGCACAGTGTTATACTGAAACTTATTGTCGCTAAACGGGTAACACATCAAAATGTTGCAACAGTTAGAAAGCGTTAAATCAAAATGGGGCGGGAAAAGCCACGTTATTGACCGCTGGTTAATGGACAGACAGGCACTGTTAGTTTCTTTCTGTGAACTAGCAGGTATTAACAAGCGAAGCGAGTGTTTACCTGACCCAGATGAAATAGACAACTTTTGCAGCGCATTACTCGATTATTTGTCGGTAGGACACTTTGAGGTTTTCGATATGTTGGTTGAAAACGACAATGAAGGCCTTGCACTACGAGATAAACTTTACCCCAGATTGACAAAAACCACTGACGCAGCACTCGCATTTAATGATACGTTTGCACAAGCAGTAACGCCCGAGCAGGCCGCTGATTTTGATTCAGCCCTAGCCAAGCTTGGTGAGACATTAGAAGAGCGTTTTGCCTTGGAAGATGAGTTAATAGCTCATGTACACACTAAAAAACGTGATCCAGAAGTGACGCTTTAATATAACAATGAAAGTCGAGTTTACGGTTATCATCAATGAACAAAACCACACTTATTCATAAGGCACGGGCTTATTGCGAGCAACGCGGCGCCAGATTCACACCGCTTAGAGAAAAGGTGTACGAAATTCTTGTTTCAAAGCACGGCCCTATGGGTGCTTATGAACTACTCGACTCACTGAAAGAAACAGAGTCTAGTGCCAAACCTGCGACAGTCTATCGCGCCCTTGATTTTCTTCTCGATTTTGGGTTTATTCACCGTTTAGAGTCTACTAATGCGTTTGTGGCCTGCTATCATTTTGGTTGTAACCACCCTGTTCAGTTTCTAATTTGTGACAGCTGTGGTGATGTTGCTGAAATTCAATCTGAAGGTCTTCAAGAGACCCTTGATAGCCAAGCAAAGCAACACGGATTCAAAGTATCGAAACAAACTATAGAGGCCCATGGATTATGTGCCGATTGTCAACAAACGGAAGATCACGCTGCCCAGGAGAGTGTACATGAATGCTGATTTTGTGAACCCGTTTATTGCTGGTCTTTTGAACGTGCTTGAAACCATGGCTCAAACTAAATTGACCCCGGGCAAGCCCAAGCGCAAACAAAGTGATATCGCCAAAGGCGATGTATCGGGGCTAATTGGCATGGTGGGCCCTGACGTTCGCGGCTCTATGTCTATTACTTTTGACGAGTCGTTGGCCCTGACCATAATGGAGAGAATGGTTGGCGAGCGCCCTGAGAAGCTTGATGCAGAAGTAGGCGACATGGTTGGCGAAGTTACCAACATGATTTGCGGTAACGCAAAACGAGACCTTGCTGAACGGGGTTACGAGTTTGGAATGGCAACACCCATCGTTGTATCAGGAAAGCAACATACGATTAGTCACCAGGTTGATGGTGCTAAAATTATTCTTCCTTTCATGTGCGACGAAGGGTTAGCGCATTTGGAAATCTGTTTTGACAAATAATTTCTGGCAGTCTGAAAAAATTACACTCGACAGCTACCCGAGAGGATTTCACCTGATAACACAGCAGGTGGAATCTGCACTACCCAGTATTCGTCATGTTGAAGTCGGCCTTTTGCACCTATGGCTTCAGCATACAAGCGCTAGTTTGACAATCAATGAAAATGCCGACCCTACAGTGAGGCATGATATGGAAGCGTTCTTCAACCATAGTGTAAAAGAAGAGCTTTCTTTTTTCAGGCATACTTATGAAGGTAAAGATGATATGCCTGCTCACTTAAAATCGAGTATACTAGGGTGTCAACTTACTATACCTGTCCAACAAGGCAAGCTTGCACTTGGCACGTGGCAGGGTATCATGCTCGGCGAACACCGAGATCATGGTGGAAGACGAACAATTATTGCCACATTACAAGGGATCGCAGCCTAACCCATATTATAAATGGCACAATTTGTGCTAGCGTTAAACGTTAAGCACAACACAAAATTATCAAAAATCGATAATCACTCAACGTTAAACAGGATGTGACTATGAAACAACACTTTAAAATGGCAGCGCTATCTCTTGCTGTAATTTCTTCGACTAATGCATTTGCACAAGACTCTTCTGAGCCAGAGTACAAAAACTGGTTTGGTTTGTCTGGCATGTATTACAACACTGACGACTCACGTCCGTTAGATCTAACTGACGGCGGCCTTTACGACGATGGTCGTGGCGTAGCTTTTGAATACGGTTTCCGTTTTACTCAAAGCTGGGCAGCACGTGTTGAATTTACAGCCCTAGACCTTGATTATGCAGGCGGCGGTGATGAAAGCGGTGAAATGGTTGGTGTTGACGCACTATACTTCATGCCAAATGATGCATGGTTCGTTTTTGGTGGTGTTAAGCGTCAAGCAGTAGGCGAATCAACTACGCTTGGTAACATCGGTATCGGTAAACACTGGGACATCCACGAAGATGTTAAACTTGTTACTGAAATCGCCGCTTATCACGACTTCGGTGAAGATTACAATGACTACAGTGTTAAAGTTGGTATCGCGATCCCATTTGGTAAAGGCACTCCTGCCGCACCTAAAGACAGCGACAACGATGGCGTTGTAGACAGCAAAGACCAGTGCCCAATGACACCAGCAGGTGTTCGTGTTGACGCAAATGGTTGTAGCATCGATGATGATAACGATGGCGTTCTAAACAACGTTGACCAGTGTCCTAACACTCCAGTTGGCACTAAAGTAGATGCAACTGGCTGTGCAATTAAAGATTCGGACAACGACGGCGTTGTAGACAGCAAAGATATGTGCCCTGATACACCAGCTGGCGTAAAAGTTGATGCAAAAGGTTGTACAGTATTTGACGAAGAGACAGTAGAAATCACACTACGCGTTCTATTCGACAACGAAAGTGCTGTAGTTAAAATGCCAAAAGATCCAGAAATCTCTGAATTTGCTGAGTTCATGAAGCAGTATCCTTCAACAACTGCGGTAATTGAAGGTCACACTTCTGCACCAGGTAGTGAAGCTTACAACATGGACCTTTCTAAGCGTCGTGCTGCGAACTTCAAAGAAGTAATGGTAGACATGTACGGTATCGAAGGTTCTCGTTTAGAGACTATCGGTTACGGCGAAACTCAGCTTCTAGACAATGGTAAGAATGCTGAAGCACACCGTGTTAACCGTCGCATTTCAGTGACAGTTAAAGACACAGTGAAAGTAGCTGAAGAAAAGTAATTCATTGTATATGAATTGAAAAAGGCGCCTTACGGCGCCTTTTTTGTGTCTGAAATACTTTAACTTGTTAACCCTTAAAATGTAGACCGTGGCCGCGGTCGAAGCCTTTTGTCGCTATAAGAGGGGCTAATATTCGTCGGCTATGGCAGGGCCTGCATAGTTGTCAAACCGTGAGAACTGACCTTGGAACGTAAGTCGACAGGTACCAATTGGGCCGTTACGCTGTTTACCAATAATAATCTCTGCAATGCCCTTATACTCACTGTTTTCGTGATAAACCTCATCACGATAAATAAACATAATAAGGTCGGCATCCTGCTCGATAGAGCCAGACTCACGAAGGTCAGAGTTTACAGGACGTTTATCGGCGCGTTGTTCTAGCGTACGGTTAAGCTGTGAAAGGGCAACTACCGGCACTTCAAGCTCTTTAGCCAATGCTTTCAGTGAGCGAGAGATCTCTGCAATTTCCAATGTTCGGTTGTCGCTAAGAGAAGGTACGCGCATCAACTGAAGATAATCCACCATGATTAGACTGATTCCACCGCGTTCGCGAGCGAGTTTTCTTGCGCGACTTCGCACGTCCATTGGTGTAAGGCCTGATGAATCATCAACAAACAAACAATCTTTGTCTTTGAGCATCGCCATGGTGTTGGAGATACGTGCCCAATCTTCATCATCCAGCTGCGCAGTACGAATTTTGGTTTGGTCAACGCGGCTTAATGACGCCAACATACGCATCATGATTTGTTCTGAGGGCATCTCAAGACTGAAAACAAGTACAGGTTTGTCTTCTGCCATCATGGCGTTTTCAATCAAGTTCATGGCGAAAGTAGTCTTACCCATCGATGGACGAGCCGCCACGATAATAAGGTCAGAGGGCTGCATACCACTGGTCATTTTGTCTAGGTCGGTAAAGCCGGTAGTAACACCGGTAACGTCTTTATTGGTTTTCACCAATTCTTCTAGACGGTCAATGGTCTTCCCTAAGATAGACTCGACATCGCGAGGACCTTCGTTTTCACCAGTTCTTCGCTCGGCAATTTCAAATACTTTACTTTCGGCCAGGTCAAGAATGTCTGCACTGTCACGGCCTTCGGGGTTGTACCCAACTTCCGCTATTTCATGCGCCACGCCAATAAGCTCTCGGGTTATCGCGCGCTCACTGATAATTTGCGCATAAGACACAACGTTCGCAGAACTTGGCGTGTTTTTGGCAAGTTCACCTAAGTAGGCAAAACCGCCGGCATCTTCCAGTTCATCATGCTTTTCCAGCTCTTCTGATACTGTTATAAGATCTATTGGCTGGCTACTGTTTAGTAGTCGAGTGATAGCACGAAAGATAATTTGGTGTGAGCGATTGTAGAAATCGTTATCGGTAACAAGCTCCGCGACTTTGTCCCAGCTTTCAGGGTCAATAAGCATGCTGCCCAAAACAGATTGCTCAGCCTCAATGCTATGAGGTGGAACCTTCAATTTTTCAACATTCTTATCGTTTTTAGACGCAGACGCCACGAGTGAAACCTATTCCAATGCACAAAAGTCAGTTGGATATTATGCGCTTTTAACGTCCATCACTCAACAAAGGAAGTCGTCATTTTGTTGCAAAAGCGCAAAAAGACAACATCGTTTAAAGCGTTTTCTCCAGCTTTAAAAACGTACCGTCAACCAAGGTGTAGGCGCTGCCACCTTCCTGAAAAATGAGTGTAGAACCCATGATTGCTGAATTATCAAGGCACGACAAACTTACTTCAGTAATCTTGTCGTCGCTAAAGCCGAGCGATGATGGAGAGGCTTTAAAAGCAGCATAAAAATCTTGATTACTGATATTTTTCGTTGAATACACCGGTGACTCACAGAATGCCTGATCGAGTTTAGCCGAGTCTGAAGCATAGGTTACCGAGCGACCCAAAAACTTTTCTGACTCTATTGATGAGTGAGCTGAAACACCTATATTATAGGCCTTAGTCACCACCCAAGTACCTTCGTAATAAGCGGGTTCCTGAACAGCACAGCCTAGCGTAAATGCGCATATTCCAAACGCACCAATAATTAGACTATGAAATCGCCAAAACCTTTTGACGTGTCCAACAATACTCAATTTAACCTCCAATCAAAAAATAACAAACCATGTGATGATGTGGGTGAAGCGTGCAGGTCCGCTAACTTGTAACTAAGAGCCATTAAAACGCACTTTTGTTACTTACAAACGCTCAGCTACACATTTTTAGCGACCAAACAAAAAAAGCTGCGATCACTCGCAGCTTTTCATTAATCACCACATGTCTGATTAATAAATGTGGACTAAATTCATTTTTTCAACCTAAAGTTTCAATTATGTTGCCTATAGCTTATTCACTTTTGGTCTATTTCAATTCGCCCGTGTACCGTAGAGATGTCTACATTTGCAGCCCCACCGTTGTGGATAAAGCGTAGCCAGCTACCTGGGCCATACTTAGGCTTTTGCGACTTTTCATCACTGATATTGTTTACAATGTTGCCGCCAGCGTGCGTCTCAATATCAAATTGTGCCGATACGCCATCTTGAAAGACAAATTCCATCGCACCGCCTACAGAATTCGCTTTTACGCTACCGTTCTTATTAAGACCTAAACTTGCGTAAGTCCTTCCATTAACCGTATTGATTTGCAGTACGTCCACCGCTTGAAGAGACACATCGATTCGACCGTTGACGGTTTCTACTGATACGTCTGGGCTATCGGAAGTGATGTCGAGCTTGCCATTAACTGACGCAAAGCTCACTGGCGTTTTTCCTGAGTGTGACGCTTCAATTTCGCCATTCACTGTTTCCGCCTCTAAACGGCCTCTCACATTCTCAAGCACGATATCGCCATTAACCGACTCAACTTCAACCCGCTCACCTATGTTTTTAAGGGTTACGTCGCCGTTTACCACCTCAACATCTACTGCTTTTGTTATACCTTCTGCAATAAGATCAGCATTGACCGCGGTATAGTGAAGGTCGCTTGCTGAAGGTATATAGATAACAAGGTCGTCGCCATCTTTACCTTTATTAAACCAGCTCTTTGAGTGGCGCTCGACTTCAACGTGTATAACCACGACATCTCCACGTCTTTCAAAGATAAACTCTTCAGTTTGATCGCCCAGTTCACCGGTGACACGAACCTGAGACTTATCCCAAACTCGGATGTCTGCTTTTCCGTTGATGTGTTCAATGTCCACTTTCGGCGAAGACGATGTGTCGATGGTCTTATCTACTTTTTCTCCTGCAAACGCCGCAGTAGCGATACTTAGCAGCGCAGTAGTAAGTAATACCTTGGCCCCCAAAGGTGCCATGAACGTGTGCAAAAATGTGCTTTTCGTATTTATATTCATCTTTAAACCCTTATTAAATTTGCTGCCACTTTGGCGCGTGCACTCGCTCAATTAAGGCAATCTGCTGTTGATATACGTGATGCAGCATTTTAATTAATGCTGAGTTGTCTGGATCGTCCTTTAATGCCGCTTTAATAACATCTGCAGCATCGTCCAATTCTTTCAATTGCTCTTGCCAATCTTCCGTTAGCGCTGTTGTACTTTCATAACTAGCAAGAAGACTATTCACTTGTTGTTGCTGCTGCATACTCATTGCGTCAATCAAGGCATAGCCATCGCTTCGACTTTCATCAGCTTTAAACGCAAAAGGAGCCGCAAACCACAATACAGTAACTAAACAAACGCTTGCGGCTATCGCCATCCACTGTTTTGATGTAACCGTAGATGATGAAGCGTCGCCTTGCTGCGATGTTATGCCGAGTTCAATACCTCGCCACAAATCTCGTTCTGGCTGCTTCTCTTTTGATATCCCAGAAATATGCTGAGCAAGCTTGTCGTCAAAATTACTCATCATCGACTCCCATAAAATCTTTCAATAATTGCTTAGCACGGAAAAATTGTGCTTTGCTTGAGCCCACTGCCATGTTCAACATGCTGGCAATGTCTTCGTGTCTGTAACCTTCAATTGCATGGAGGACAAAAACCATTCTGGCTCGCTCGGGTAAGCGAATAACTAATGCTTCTAAATCCACATCGGTGCTGTTTTCTTCAGCCGGCATCTCGTTAATGCCGCTGTTTTCCAAGTTAAACATCCGCTGCACCCACCCTTTCTGCTTACGCATATAAGAGATGGTAATGTTTGCCGTAACACTGTGTAACCATGTGGAAAATTGGCTTTGCCCATCAAAATTACCCAATTTTTTCCATAGCTGAATAAAGACTTCTTGCGAAGCATCTTCTGCCATTCCCTTTTCACCTGTAAGCCGGTAACAAAGCGCGTAGACTCGCCCAATATGTTCATCGTAAAGGGACCGAAACGCCTGCTTATCGCCCTTTTTCGCTTTAGATATCAGCTCATTTTCGCTTTTATTACCAAACACCACATTGGCGTGTACAACACGTTGTTGTGTGTGTTCCATTCTTTTCTCTTTGTTATTTGTGGTGCTGATTAGCATTAGCACTTGTTAGTGTTATAAGGTTAGTCGTACCCTATAGTAGAAAGGTTTAAATGCACAAAAATATTTTTTGGAGATGCCATGTCTACCTCATTTTCTGTTAACGCTCTGTTTGCTGGAAAACCTCAGCCGCTAGGCCCTCGTGGGGCACCAAGCAGTATTGTTAAAGCCCCCGTCGACGCGTTAACGGTACATAGGGACAGAACCGATGAAGACGAACAGGCCAACAAACGGCTTCACGGTGGACCGGAGAAAGTGCTGCATCAGTTCAACCCGACCAACTATCTGACATTAAGAAAGCATTTTCCTGAAGGCGCCTTTTCGCTGGGCAGCATTGGCGAAAACATCAGTGTAGAGGGCATGGACGATGCTACCGTTTATATCGGCGATATATGGAAGTTCGGCGAGGTAGAACTGCAAGTAAGCGCACCCCGTGCCCCTTGCAATAAAATCTCGCAACGCTTCGAAGTGCCCAATTTAGATAGATTTGTCGGAGAACGAGGTATCACTGGCTGGTATTACCGGGTTATTAAAACCGGAACCATCAGTGTTGGCGACGAAGTAACACTACTGCACCGTGAGGACGATACCGTTAATGTTCACACCCTAATGCAATGCGCCCATACCAAAGCAGACAAAGCCCTGGCCCAAAAGCTAGCGAATCTTGAGGCGCTTGATGACGAATGGCGCGGAAAATGCCAAAAAATTGCGGATAAGATTGCGGATAAATAAGCCATTTATCCGTAGCTTAAATTAAAAAGACGCCTGTTCACCTTCATTCAAAATAACCCAAGGCATTGCAGGGTTTAGCTGCTTCTTCATTTTCATAAGACGAAATAGCGCAGAATGTGACGTCTTGTCACCCATCATCCAGCTGGCATTTCCATAGCCCCAAGGCACTACGGCTTTACAGCCTAGGTCTTGGGCCGCAACAATGGCATCTTCTGGCGTAGTATGTACCTTGCGATACCATTTAGGTGAGGTTTCGCTGAAATAAGACGCTATAGGTAACAGGCAAACATCTATTTCACCAAAGCGCGCTTTAATATCCTTGAAGTGCGGTGAATATCCCGTATCCCCCGCAAAGAACAATGTTTTGCCTTCACTCTCAAATACCCAACCACCCCACAGTGTCGCATTGTCGTCCTCGTACAAATAAGGCACCCAAATTCGGTTACTGAAATGATGGGCCGGCACGAAGTGGATAGAGGTTTTGCCTACGTTTTTGCTGGTATACCACGCCATTTCTTTAATGGTGTAGCCTCTATTAGGGAAGTGCTCTGCGAAACCTAACGGAACAAGATATTCGGGCTTTGTGCCTAATTCGGCAATATCGGCTTTATTGAAATGATCATAGTGAATATGGGAATAAACCACAGCATCGGTTTGTGCGAGTTTGTCTTCACCTACCTCAGCGGGTTCGTTGCGGCTGAACCCCTCCGCCAATCGAAAAGCCCAATTGACGGGCCAATCAAACTGCCCAAACACAGGGTCAATAAGTATTTGCTCACCACTTGCGGTGTTAAGTAAAAAACTTGCGTGCCCTAACCAGGTGACATTAAAGCCGGTGTGCGAGTTCACTGTCGGGTTGTTGCCAACGAACTGACAATTTTGCATGTCACTTTCACATTCAATATCGGCAGACGCTGGGTAGCAATCATTAGTGCACGTGACGGGGTATGCTTTAAAACTGTCGTAAATATTGCTGAATCTGTCCTCATACCCAGGCTCATTGGCGTGCTTGATTACAGCATTTTCACCTTCTATCTGAGTAACATGATTAGAGCTGGCGCAACCAGTAACGACACTTCCTGCTACTACTAGCGACGCCGACAACGTCGTTAACTTCTTTAAACTCATTACCATTTTTAAGATCGTGTCCTTGTAGCTCCAACCTAGGAGGCAAAGCGCTTAGTTGACTGCTGCGTCTATGCTTTATTTACTCAATTGTGCAGACATCAAGAGCACCGCAGTTTAGCGCAAGCACTAAGATAGCTGTTAACCGTTATTGTAAAGCGAGAAACCATCAGCACCACAGTAAATTTGTAACAATATAAAAGCGCGCGTTAGCGGCCCCATTTATCGTCACAAACCGATTAGTTGCAAATGATAACTATTATTAATAGTATGTTTAAAATTCTTTCCTGAAGCCATTATGCGTAAAACCCGAATACTCATTGTTGAAGATGACGCGACGTTAAGTGAACAAATCACACAGCTGTTGCAGTCTCGAGGATTTGACACTCGCCACGAAAGTGACGGTAATGCTGGATTACAAGCTGTGCTTGAGGAGAACTTTGACCTTGTGTTACTCGACATACGCCTTCCCTCTTTAAACGGCTTGTCGCTGTTAAACCAATTAAGGCAAATAAAGCAAACACCGGTTATGATGATCACCGCGTCAGGTGCCGAGCAAGAAAGGATTGAAGGCTACCGTAAGGGCGCAGATGACTACTTACCCAAGCCCTTCAATTTTACTGAAATGATGCTTCGCATCGACGCACTGTTGCGACGCAGCAAAACACTAAACGACTCAGGCACGCAAAAGTCGGAAATCATTGTTGATGTGCTTTATTTAAATCGCATTCAGCAAGTTACCAAATACCACTCAAGACTACTCGAATTCACGCCAATACAATTTAAGCTTCTTTGGATGTTAGTAGATAACAAAGGGGAAACGTTGAGCAAAGCATTTCTTTATCACAGCGTGCTTAACAAACCCTTTTCGAGGTACGACCGAAGCTTAGATATGCATTTGTCTAGAGTACGCAAAAAGCTCGTTGAGACTGGCATGCCCCCTGAACGCCTTGCCACTGTCCACGGCCAAGGATATCGCTTTTCGTGAAAAATAAACTGCTATGGCGACTGTGCGCATTTATTGCCGTTGGTACTGTTCTGTTATTTTGGGCCATCGCGTGGCTTACCAATCATACCGAGACCAGCATGAGTTTTATCGATAAAGCTCATCAAGAAACCCTTTATTCCTATGGTCAAGAAGCGGAGAAAATCTACCTGGAGGATGGAGAACAAGCGTTAGCTGCTTTTTTGCAAGAAGTGAAGACAAAGGAAGACACGTGGCTTGCCGTAGTTAACTCCCAAATGACCACATTCGCTGACACTCAAATGTTAGATGAGTTTGTTGACCGATTTCAAATAGGCCGCAGCCCCGAATGGAAAATACATTTGTACTTTTCTGAAAACCCTGTGATGGAAGTCCCCTTCGTCGATGACAATACGCACTTTTTAATTCAACTTCCACAGCGTATGCGCCCAGGTTCGTTATTGCTCGCCACACGCTTAACGCTTCAAATTGCATTACCTCTAGTGATATTAAGTCTGTTGAGTTTTATGCTGTATCGACACCTAATGACGCCACTAAAGCAATTAGAAAGTGCCACAAAAGATTTCGCAAATGGCAATTTAGAAGCCCGTGCAATGGCTGCAATGCCCAAGCGAAATGACGAACTTACTGGGCTTGCCCAAACGTTCGACAAGATGGCCCAAAGAACCAGCAGTCTCATTTATAATCAAAGAAGTTTGCTTGCTGATCTCTCTCACGAGCTTCGCACGCCTCTTGCCCGCATTGATATGGCAATAGACTTTGTAGAGCAAGACATTAATCGTGAACAAGCACTTTCACGCCTGCGTTATGAAGCGAGCACGATGAGAGAGCTTGTTGAAGATACCCTAACCTTTGCATGGCTAAATACAGAATCGCCACAATTGAACAGCGATGACTTTGACTTGGTAGAACTTATCAATGTTATTTGTGAAGATGCGCGGTTTGAATACCCTGATAGAACCTTGCATGGCGACACACCTGAATGCGCGAATATTGAAAAGAGCAGCCAGCTTGCTTTGGGTCAGGCGTTAGAAAATATTATTCGTAATGCTTTGCGTCATACCCCTGAGCAAAGCAAAGTGAGTTTAACGCTGACCAGCGATAATAATAACTATGTTATCACGGTTACAGACGAAGGCACCGGCGTCCCTGAATCAATGCTAGACGCCATATTCGAACCTTTTTTCAGGGTTGACAAGGCACGGGCAGCCAAAAACTACGTACATGCCGCAAAGCGCTCTGGCTTTGGTCTTGGGCTTGCACTGGCGAAACGTCAAATTGCCGCTGTGGGCGGCGACATTTCGGCGATAAATCGCGCTGCACTAATCAAAGGCAACGCATTACATAGAGACGCTAGTGCTACAAAGCAAACAGGGCTAGTCGTTACCATTACCCTGCCTAAGTCTTTTAATGCTGCTTTCGCAAATTGAGAAGTCTCTGCACACCAAGTAGTGTGCCAGTATAAACTAAGATACAGCAAAGCAAGCTTACCAGCCCTGCGATGGTCTGCCCTATAAAGCCAAAGTATTCTCCCGTGTGCAAAAAGCGGGAGGTACCCCAAGCCTGACTCCCTTTGGGCCAATCGGTTTTGTAAAGTGTCCTAGTGATGTCACCGGTTTCCGTGTCGAAATACAGTGAATACGCTAACTCTTGCCTGTGCCCTATACTTTTATCGATATAAAACCGTGCAACACCCTCACTTTTGCCAATTTCCATCCACATGGAATACCAATCCTGATAGCCATTTTCATTGGCGTGTTGCTGAGCTTTGGTAAATAGCGTGTCGTAACTGACAACGTCGGCGTCTAGCGTCTCAGGCATAGCTTTCTTTTCGCGAGTAGGGACTTGTTCACCGTACATTCCATACAATGCTTTGTTTGCCCACTCAAAATAAAACAGGGTAGCCGTTAGTCCAATCACAACTAAAAAAGGCAGTGACCACATACCAAAAACAAAATGCCAATGTCGGCGACGGTGCTGTTTATTAGTGTACTTTTGCCGTAACCACATTTGCTGCTTTAAGGATTTTTTCGATATGTGTTTGGGCAACCATATAATGACTCCCGATAACAGCAAAAAAATAAAAATAAGATTGCTATAAGCCGTTATGGTTTTGCCAATTAATTGGTAATCCCCTTCCATTAAAAGATATCGATGCAGGTCAGTTATGACATGAAATGCTTCTTCAACGACCCCTTCTCCTTCTCTTAATATATCTCCGGTATAGGGGTGAATAAGATAGCTGTGTTCGCCGGCCCATGCGGGAATTGCCGCTCCCTCGCTATTGACCCATCGAACAAAAATATGCGCTTCGTTAGGATGCTTTTCACGAAGTATTGATACAACCCGCTCAGTCGAGATTACCGATTTTTCGATATCAATCGTTTGTGCATAAGCCATTTCACTTAGCTCTTTGAACTGGCGCTCGTAAGTGAGTAATACACCGGTAAAAGCCATAATGAAAACGACAATGCTGGCCAATAAGCCAGCAAAGAGGTGGGCCCAAAAGACCCACCTTTTAAACGTGGAAAAGTTCATCTAAAGGCGTTGCTTAGAAATCGTAAGTCACAGACAAACGAATATCTCGTCCAGCTTCTTGCGGACCAATAACGCTTGGGAATACTTCGCTGTAGTCACCCACACTTGAATGGTCGATATACGCTTCATCAAACAAGTTCGTTACCGCCAGATTTAAGCGAAGGTCGTTTGTGACTTCCCACTCGCCATAAATATCCACTAGGGTATAGTCTGCTTTGTTAAGTGAATAAAGCGAGTCGGTCCAACCGTTTTCCAAGGCCTGATGTAGTGTATCTATGTTGATGTCGTCAACCATAGTGATGTTAAAGCCAACGCTAATGTCTGCAGTAACGGTGTAATCTGCACCAAGTACCCACGTATCACCGCGACTATTACCTAAGCCAACAAACTCGTATCCGTTAATATCGATGCTGTTATAGGGTACGCTGTACAGATCTTCACGAGGCATCAATTCAACGTCTACGCTTGAAAACCCAAAGTACACGTCAACAGAGTCCCAGCGATACGCAAGGTTAAACTCTACGCCAGATGATTCTAGGTCGCCGATATTATTAAATACCGAGTTTCCTTGATAACCGCTAAATAGCACATCATCAATAGTAGATTCATAGGCGCTAAGGCGCGCATTAAGGTTATTCGCGCTGTATTCGATTGACGCTTCAATATTGGTGACAGTTTCAGGCACCACGTCACTGGCTACAACGGGAACGTCCTCACCATCATATAAGTATTCGTCAAGCGTGAAACCATCACCAATTTGCTTACCGCGCGCCGCTTCTGCGTAACCAAGACCAAGAGTCCAAGCTTCGGTAAGCTGATATTCAAGTCCGACGTTAAAGCTAAGTTCATTGTCGTCTAGTCCAGATGGCTCATCGGTAACGGGTGTGCCGTAATAGTCATCGATCAAGATTTGTTGCTGAAAATCAAAGTCGTCATAACGAACACCGTAGCTCAACAACAACTCTGGTGTGATATTGCTATGAGCTTGCGCGTAAATACCCATTACGCTGCCTTCTTCTGCGTTCTGCACAGGACCTACGCCAGGACCACTTTCTACCTCATCTTTACGATAGTCGATACCGTAGGTGAATACGTGGTTTGAAATGTCGGTGGTGTTTCTAATATCAAAACCATAGGTATCGATATCAGACAAGAAATCGAAACGGCCGCCGCGGAACGATGATGAAGTTTGGTATGCAGTGGCCTCTAAGAAAACCAATGCGCTGTGGTCAAAGCGGTAGTTCGCTACGTAGGTATCACGCTCTGCTTCACTAGGATAAAGTGGAGCACCTTCTAGTACTACCCAGTTAGGTCTTGCCGAAAACTCACCCTCTTCATCGCGTTGCTCTGCACTTATTGAAAGGTATTGATTATCCGCAATGTAACCACTGGCTTTAAGGAACATGAGATCTTGATCTGCGGCAGTACCCAGCACTTCGTTGCCGTCGCCGTCTTCAAAGTTATCTCTGTCAACCGTGCTGTAGTAACCTAGCAAGCCCCATGAATCACTTAGCTTTCCATAAAGGCTGCCGCTATATCGGGTGCCTTCGTTTGAGAAATAACTCGCTTTTACTCGACCACCAAATTGTTCGTCGCCTCTCAATAAATCTTGTGCATCTTTGGTTTTAAAGCGGATTGAACCACCAATGGCACCTGGGCCACTGGTTGCTTCACCTGCACCAGCCTGCACATCGATTTGCTTCAAAAGATCGGGATCTAGCGTCACGCGGCCTATGTGGTGAAATAGGGTTGAGGTTTGTTGCGCGCCATCTACGGTTACATTCAGGTAAGCATCTTCTAGTCCACGGATAAAGATTTTCTGTGCTACACCTACTGAACCGCCAACGCTGACCGACGGAGACTCTCTAAAAACGTCAGCTAAATCGTTTGCCTGAAACTGCTCAATATCCTCGGCAGTAATGCTCAAGTTAGTTGCTGCGCCTACCACAGCAACTCGCTCTATAGACTTGGTTTCTTCATTCTGGTTTTCTAGGGATTGCGCAAATACTACCGGACTGGATAGCGTGCATACTGCACTGGCTAAAACTAACTTTTTCAAGGATGTCTCCATTTGATAATCAACAATTACAAATAAGAAACATTCTCATTAACTTTAGTCTAAATGGATAGCACTTTTACATTTGTTACAATTCTCTCAGTTCTTCGCTGTCAAAGACTCACGCTCATTGTTGTAACGTACTTTCTGGCCTGCACGCAGACGTTCAGCTCCTCTCACCACAACCGAGCGCTTCGGGTTCACATCGCCAAACACTTCAATTCTATCGCCCATCCCCACCCCGGTTGTCACCTTAACTTGCTCCGCTTCATTATTTTCATTGAGCTGATAGATAAAGGTGCCCGACTTTCTTAGTACCAGTGCATCGCGGGGTATGGTGACACCATCATGAGTATCGCTGCTAGGCAACGCCACGCGCACTGCACTGCCTATAGGAAAGTCACCGGGGTTGATGGCAATTCGTAGCTCCATCATGCGCGATGTACTGTTGCCTACCGGTACAATGGCACGAATAGATTCTTCTACTTGGTTCACGTTATTGTGAACGCTAACGCTCATGCCGTTAGCAATATAGGGTAATACGTTGAGCGGTGCGCGCACCTGAACTTCAACGCTATCAGGGTTTACCACGCGAAGCAGGGTTTGCCCTACCCCAGTGTATTCGCCCGGCGACTGCAGCCTTTCAACCACCAAAGCCGTAAAGGGAGCACGAATACTGCTTTGTGCTATCTGATATTCGGTGAATTCTAAATCCAATTTGGCTTGCGCTAACTCCTGCTTAGCATTCTCTAAGTCTGCTTCCACTTCCTCTAACTCGCCTCTGGACGTGTTTTGACTGGCCTGAAGGTTTTTGTACCTCGCGAGTCGTTTGGTAAACAGTTCAACCTGCGACTGCCATCTGGCAATATTTGAGGCATTTTGATTGCGGGTAATGCTTAAGCGAGTATCGTCGACTTTAACTAAAGGCTCCCCCGCTTTTACCACATCACCTACATCTGCCATCCAAGTGATGCGACCGTCTACCTCAGAAGCAAGGTTTGCATCGATAACGCTTAGTACCGTTCCAGGAACCCAGGTAAGTTGTGAAATCGCTTGCTCTCTGGCTTCATCTATTTGTACCAGCACCGGCGGTGGTTGATTGCTATCCTGTGCTTGTGCGCTCAACGATACACAGCTTGCAAATAAGGTAAACAAACTAAGGGCGAGAGTAGAAGTCGTTGCTTTCATGGTTGTCTTTTCCTTACACATGATCGTTGTATTTATTTTGTTTTGCGGTGGATGAGGTAGTCGGCGAAGCGCCAGTGCTCTCTATGCGCTCGGCCAGGGGTTTGAGTATATTTACAGATGACGTTGAAGCCGTCATACGCAGCAAGGTAGGCAGTAATAGCAAGGTGAATATGGTACTCACCGTCATTCCTCCCACAATAACAGCCGCAAGACCTCGGTAAATAACGCTGCCTGCACCTGGTAGCAACAGCAGGGGCAGCATGCCAAAGATTGAAGTCAGCGTGCTCATAAAGATAGGCCGTAAACGTAGTTTGATTGCTTGTTCTACCGCGTCATCACGGGTCAGCCCTTCTTGCTCTCCTATACGAGTCTGATGCACGAGTAAAATGGCATTGTTTACTACAAGCCCTAGCAAAATAATAAAGCCAATCATGGTTAACAGGTCCATGGGCTGGAAGGTAAAGATGTTCATGATACGAATAGCAATCACCCCGCCCACCGTGGCTAGCGGAATAGAAAGTACTACCAGCACGCTGTCTTTTAACGATTTAAACAACCCCGCCATTAACAGCAGTAGCAACACCATGGCAAAAAGAAAGTTATCAGCCATCGAGGCAATAGCGCCTTTTAAGCTATCCGCGCTACCACCATAATTAATAGCGCCATCAGTAGGCATCATGGCCATAATGGCAGGTTCAACCTCAGAGGTAATCACTTTCATGGCTTCTTCTAAACTCATACCCTCTGGCGGATTTACGTTTAGCGTGAGTGTTCTTCGACCATCAATGCGCTGAATACGACTTGGTCCTACGGCTCTTTCAATACCTACCAGTTCGCCTAATTGCACCACCTCGCCTGATGGCGTCATGACTGGCGTGCTATTTAAGTCTTCGGGTGTAAACCAGGGCGCTGAGCGGAAGATAATATTCATGCGTTTGGTGCCATCGAAGTACTCCCCCACATACATACCATCACCCATGGCACGCACTAGGTTCCCCATACTGCCGCGATTTAACCCGACTTCCATCATTCGGCTGTCATTAGGGTAAAAACGAAGCTCTGGCTCAGCTTGCTCTAGTGGAGGATTCGAACGCGCATTAGCGTTAGGGAAAACTTCTCTCAATTTGTCTAAACCTGCTTGCGCAGCGATGCCGAGCATGGCTTGGTCGGTACCTTGAAGATGAATGTCGATTGACCGACCGTTTCCAAAGCCGCCAAACAAATTGCCCTGTTGTGAAAAGGTTTGTGTATCCGGCAAATCCTTTAAAATTTCATCGCGAACAATGGCTTCTAACTCTTTGACCTTAGACTGATCTTTAGCGCGCACACCCAAATTTCCGCCATTTGGCCATGTGATAATGTAGTAGTTTTTCAGCGCGGGCTGCTTTTCTCCGTCCATATAAGGCTGCAGTCGCTCAACGATAATTGGCATCACTTCTTCACTAATAAAGTTTTCACTGGCACCTGCAGGCAAACTTAAGAAGGCGTCAACGGCATCGCGTTTTACAGGCGGCAAATAATCCATGGAAGGCATAAGCAAAACACTACCTGTAATAGGCACGCCCATGAGTGTTATGACTAATACAAGGCGGCGAAGCGGCGTACTTGATAGCGACATAATAGCGCGGGTTATCTTAGCCCATACCCGCTGTAAGCTATCAGCTGGCATGTTGCCATTAAGGTATTTAGCGGCAACGACAGGCAATACCGTTACCGCAACCACTAGCGACATACACACTGCAATGGCAATGGTAAGAGCGAGGTCAGCAAACAATTGCCCTTCAACATCTTCCAAAAACATGACGGGAATAAAAATAGCAACGGTGGTGGCTGTTGACGCCATGAGGGCACCAAACACTTCTTTCGTTCCCCGATGGGCACAATCCTCCATGTGCGTTTGTGAATTTGGGTCTTTATTTTCGATTTCGGCTTCGGCGCTCTTGCGCGTTCTTACAATGTTTTCCAGCACGACAATAGCGGCATCTAGCACCATACCTACCGCGAAGGCGAGTCCTGCCAGTGAAATGATATTGAGCGAGCGACCGGTAAGTTGAAGCACCACAAAAGTGCTAAGTAGTGAGATAGGAATGGCCAATGCCACAATGAGCGTTGCCCGCAGCTGGCGCATAAAGAGCCAAAGCACGGCAATGGCAAGCAGCACGCCTATAAATAAATTGCTGGTAACTAGCTGCACCGCTCTATAGATAAACACTGAGGCATCGAAGCTTTGCGCCATTACTAACTGTTCAGGGGCCAAGTCCTGTTCGTTTATTTGTGCAACTTTTGCTTTTACGGCTTCTAAGGTAGCTAAAACATTGGCGTTGTTTTGTCTGTCTACGCGAATAGATATAGCCGGATTGCCGTTTTGCACACTGTAGTTTGCACCGTCAGCGCGGGTGATTTTAATTTCGGCAATGTCATTTAGCGTGATAGGGCTGCCGTCTCGCCATTCAAGGATCATTTCACCCATTTGCGTAGGCTCGTAGCGACCTTCAAAACGCAGGGTATAGCGTCTTCTGCCCACATCGACAAAGCCGCCTGAAATATCATTCGCACGCCCCAACTCGTTGGCAACTGCCGTTAGGTCAATGCCTAACTGCGCCGCTTTAAACGGGTCGAAAACAATTTGAAACTCCTCAACGCCGCCAACCCCGCTTTCCATACGCGCCCTTGCAACGCCCGGGATGGATTCAAGCTGAGGTTTAATGACATCGGTAAAAAAGGTTACATAGGTATTAATTTCGTTTGGATTGCCCGGAAGGCGCTGAAGAAAAAAGTAGGTCAAAGCGGGGGCGTCTCCCCCACTTCCAGCAAGCATAATATTAGGGGACAAGGCATCGCGAGGTAGTGGCGGTACGCGATTCATGCGGCTAATCACTTCAATGAGCGTTTTCTGCATGTCCGTATCTAAACCAAACTCTAGATTAATCCACGCATTACCTTGGTTTGCCCATGCATTCATCGACTCAAGGCCAGGGATCCCTTGCAGCACTTCCTCTTGAGGTTCAATGATCTCCGACTCAATTTCTTGGGGCGACGCAGCGCGCCACGAGGTCTGGATGTTGATATTCGGTCGTTCAATGTCAGGAAACAGCTGTACAGGTAAATTAAACAGGCTATATAGCCCTAAAAATACCAGCAGTGTTATTCCTATACCTACCCCGGTCGCGTTTTTTATTGCTTGCTTAGTGATGTCCATAATATGGCACTTATGCTTTTTATTGTTTGGTTTACTATAGGTCGCAGGAATGACAGAAAAAGTTTAAAGCCATGACACTAAGAATTTCAGCGATTATTAACATTTTGTTTAAATACCGTTTAAAAAACGTTATTTATCGCAGATGAGTGGACCTCAAAAATACGCCATTTGTCGGCGCTGGACATATTTGCTTACACCCATCGTTATTTAGGCGTCGCGACGTGGAGTGAGGGTAGGGATATTTTAAACTCGCCCTTCGGGAAGGTCTGGCAAGCTTCACTCTGGGAATTTGAAAAGCAACGGCCATCCCTGCATTCCCACGCTTTGTTAGGAAACTTGCCAGCGCCTTCTGGGTGGGCAATCATCTATGCGGATTGGTATTGGTCTTTAAGTATCGAACAAAAATTTAGAGCAAAAAAAAGCCGCTCTAGGAGCGGCTTTTTTCAAATACGTCAGCGATTACGCTTCAGCAATGATGATCACTTTGATTGAAGTGATAACGTCAGAGTGAAGTTGTAAGTCGATGTCATACTCACCAGTCTCACGAAGAGTACCAGTAGGTAGTTTAACTTCTGCTTTTTGTACTTCAACGCCAGCTGCAGTGATTGCATCAGCGATGTCACGAGTACCAACAGAGCCAAATAGTTTACCTTCGTCACCAGCAGGAGCTGCGATTGTAACTTCAGCAAGCTCAGCAACTTTTTCAGCGCGTGCGTTAGCAGCAGCTAGTTGCTCAGCAATTTTCGCTTCAAGTTCAGCACGGCGTGCTTCGAACTTTTCAACGTTGTCTTTAGTTGCAGGAACCGCTTTACCCTGTGGGAAAAGGAAGTTACGAGCGTAACCAGACTTAACAGTCACTTGGTCGCCCAGGCCGCCAAGGTTGGCGATTTTATCTAGTAGGATGATATTCATCTTAGCTAACCCTTATATTCGCCAAATTACTTGTGTGAATCAGTGTACGGAAGCAACGCAAGGAAACGTGCGCGCTTGATCGCAGAGGACAGCTGACGCTGATATTTTGCGCTTGTACCAGTAATACGGCTAGGGACAATTTTACCGCTCTCAGTGATGTAGTTCTTAAGAGTAGCGATATCTTTGTAATCAATCTCAGTCACACCTTCTGCAGTGAAACGGCAGAACTTACGACGTCTGAAAAAACGAGCCATGGGTGATCTCCTTAAGCGTTGTCTTCAGTGGTTTCAGTTTTCTTTTCCGCGCGATCTTGGCGAGGAGCAGAATCGTCACGACGCTCACGACGAGGCTCTTCTTTCATCATTGGAGAAGGCTCAGTCACAGCAGTCTTAGTGCGCATAACCATGTTACGTAGGATCACGTCGTTGAAACGGAAAGCATTTTCCAATTCATCAACAGCTTCTGCAGACGCTTCAGCATTGATTAGTACGTAGTGGGCTTTGTGCAGCTTTTCAATTGGGTAAGCCAGTTGACGACGGCCCCAATCTTCTAAACGATGAATCTGACCACCGTCTTGCTTTAGGATTGTGGTATAACGCTCGATCATACCAGGTACTTGTTCACTCTGATCAGGGTGAACCATAAATACGATTTCGTAATGACGCATTATAGCTCCTTACGGTTGTAGCCTCGACAGTACAGCCGACTGTATGGAGACAAGGAACGAATTGGGATGGCTGTAAGGGCGCGCATTATACGCAGCAGTTACTAATTGCACAAGCATTAATCACCTTTAGAACAATCATCTGCCCTTTTCCCAAACACTACGCTCAGACATTTAATCAAAATACTGTTTATTTATACAGCAAAATGCTGTACAGTTTTTGTGTCTTTAATAAACAGGGGACCTACCATGGCCATTACCACACAGTATGTTGTTACGCACAAAGGGGTAGAAAAATTGGTAACTACCGACAAAAAAGAAGCCGATCAGTATGACAAAATGCTCGATGCAGCAGATAACCTTGCTGACTACATTCATGCGAAGGGCATCAAGCTAGACGATAGCGTAGTGGAAGAGCTCACCATCATGCTGTCTAAAAACAAAGATAAAATCAGTAAGATTTTCAAAGGCGCTACCGCAGAAAGCGTATTAGAAGATGAAAGCGCAGAAGTAGTAAAGCTACAAGCTAACGGCTGATAATTTAGGCGCGCCTCTCTTTTGCGTCGTTATGATGAGCAATTAATAAGAGCAATTGCCGCTTTAGGCTGATGAGATCTGATAGCATAGCTATACGCAAAAATGTTATTTGATAACATTACCTCAACGCGGCAATGTGTTTTCTCTGGTTTTTAACTGGGTGAACAGACGTGTCGCTTTTGCTAATGTGAACATAAGACGTAAATACAGGTCGGGCTTAGCGTGAATACCATCAATAAAAACAATAGCACTCACTCCCAGCGCAACGCAGTGTCTGAAGAGCACAACGCAGTGAATAAAGAGCGTAACACAGCGATTGAAGTTAGCAATTTACAGTTTTCGTACACCAAAGAAAGCCCCCCCATCATTGACATTAAAGCGTGGCAAGTTTCGCAAGGTGAGCACGTTTTTCTCTCAGGGCCTTCGGGTAGCGGAAAGAGCACATTGCTCAATTTGCTGTGCGGAACATTAACTCCAACTCAGGGCGACATTGCCTTATTAGCGCAGCCTTTCTCCGCATTATCGAACCGACAGCGGGACAAGTTTAGAGCACGCAATATCGGCGTTGTTTTTCAACAATTTAATCTTATTCCCTACCTTTCTGTGGCACAGAACATTAATGCGGCGGTGTATTTTGCAAGTACAAACGTCAGCAAGACAGCATCAGACGCAAAGCTTCGTCATTTACTGGACAAGCTACAGCTGCCTTCTCACGTGCTGCATGCGAAAGCTGACGCATTGAGTATTGGTCAGCAGCAGCGCGTTGCCATTGCCAGAGCACTGATTAACGACCCACAATTATTAATTGTCGATGAACCTACCTCTGCCCTAGATACCGATGCCAGAGATAGTTTTATGTCGCTGCTAAAAGACGTTGCAGGTGAAAGCACCATGATTTTTGTTAGTCACGATAAAGCCATGGAGAGTTATTTCGACCGCCACTGCAGCATGAGTGAATTAAGCCCAAGTACAAACCACATAAAAACGCGAGGCGATGAGGCCCCAAAAGCACAGGAGCGTGCGTAATGCTAAGTACCATTGCTATTGAAAGCTTAAAGCGCAGGAAAACAACGGCAATCCTCACACTTTTAAGCATTACCATCAGCATTAGTTTACTTTTGTGCGTGGACATTATTCGCACCCAAGTTAAAACCAGTTTTACGCGCACCGTTTCTGGTGTTGATCTTATTGTTGGCGCACCAAGTGGACAGCTTAATTTACTCCTGTCGTCAGTGTTTAATATAGGCACTCCCACCAAAGGTATTGAATATAAAAGTATTGCGGCGCTTCAATCTAACAAGCAGGTATCGTGGCTTATCCCACTATCTTTGGGTGATACCCACAGAGGTTTTAGAGTAGTAGGTACGACCAACAGCTTTTTCGACCACTTTAAATACGGTGATATGCAATCACTTGAAATGGCAGCAGGCTCGGCATTTACGCAGCCACTGTCTACCGTTGTTGGCGCAGATATCGCCAAATCATTGGGGTACAAGGTAGGGGATAAGATTATTATTTCCCATGGTCTGGGTAGCGTATCGTTCAACAACCATGATGATCACCCTTTCACTATCTCAGGCATAGTTAAGAAAACCGGTACGCCCGTAGATAAAGCCGTATACGTTACCCTACAGGGACTTGAAGAAGCCCACACAGGACCTAAACATTCCCCCACCTCAATGTTAGGCCGTAAATCTGCTGACAAGGCGAACGAGCATGAGCATGAGCATACAAAAGAACATGCAGTTTACAATAGCGAAGCGTTTACGCCTGAGTCAGTATCCGTGGTGATGCTGGGGCTTAAACATCGGGTAACTGCACTGCAGCTTCAGTATCAAATTAATCAAAGTAAAAAAGAGCCGCTAATGGCTATTCTACCGGGCATGGCACTCGCAGAACTTTGGCAAATTATGGGAAATGTTGAATCGCTATTGCTTGGCCTTTCCGGTCTTATCGTCATCTGCGCGCTAATTGGGCTTGCGACTATGCTGCTGGCAACGATGAGAGAGCGTTATCAAGAAATCGCCGTTTTACGAACTATAGGCGCAGGACCGTTTACCTTACTGCTACTCATACAGATTGAAGCGATGCTGCTTACGATTGTGAGTGCCGCACTGAGTTTAGGCTTGGTAGCTGGGCTTATGAGCGCACTAAAACCTTGGTTAAGCAGTACCTATGGGTTGTTTTTAAGCAGCCCACTGTTTGGACAAAGCAGTGTTATTATCATTTTACTGATACTGGGGTGCACATACTTGGTTTCGCTATTCCCCGCTGTGGCGGCCTACAGACGCGGCCTACACGCGGGACTAAACGCGAACTCATAAATACCCATGCCTACAGCGTTGTTTCCGGTTTTATAGGCTTTTATTTAGCCCCACATCTGTGCGCCAATAGGCAATAGGTCTTTTAATGGAGCGAGCTTAAGAGAGCTGGAGAGAGTATTACTCTCCCACTCGCTTATCTGTACTGAAACGCAATATTAGTTCGTGAACCTGATTAACCGTTGCGCGTAAATCGTGACTCGCTGCAAGCGATGCTTCAGATGAACGCTGGGTTTCAGACGCGCCGTCAGCAACCTCTACTAACTGCTGGTTAATATGCTCTGCCACCGTGCTTTGTTCTTCCACAGCGGAGGACATCTCTACCGTGGCATCGGCAATACCTTTTACGGCGTTATTAATTTCAAACAATGCACCTCGGGTTTCTTCTACTATAGCGCTGCCGTGCTCTGCTGAAGCTAGCCCTTCCGTCGATACCCTTACAGCGCGGTCAGAACGCTCAGCCAATTCATTAATGATATTGTGGATTTTATCGGTCGATTCGCGAGTTTTCGAAGCTAAAGTACGAACCTCATCGGCAACAACCGCAAAACCTCTTCCTTGTTCGCCAGCCCTTGCAGCTTCGATCGCAGCATTAAGCGCTAACAGGTTAGTTTGCTCAGCGATGGTCGAGATGATATTGGCCGCTTCGCCAATATCGCTGGTTGACTGAGCCAACTCTGTCACTGTGGTAGAGATAGACTCAACCGCCTCGCGTAAGGCGACAATCGCCTGCATGGCTTGTTCTGCTTTTTGGTTGCCTGTCTCTACATTAGATGCCGCTGTCCTTGCGCTCTTTGCGTTACTTTCTACTCGTTCGGCAACTTCTTGAATCGCTTGACTCATTTGCGTTACCGCAGACGCAATTTGCTGTGTAGCTTGATTTTGCTGAACAACCGCGGCACTGGTGCTTTCTGCTTGTTGATGCGTGGTGTTAGCAATTGATTCGAGCCCCGCTGATGCATCTTTAATTCGGGTTAATGCCGTGCGATTTCTGGCAAGTTCACACCCCAGTGCAAGTTTGGCTTGGCTTATGTGAGGGGGGTCTGGGAAGTAGGTTTGTGCCACCGTTTCATTAGCGTAGCTTTCTGGGCTAAGAGAAAGCAGCGCGCCCCAGTCTTTTCTTGTCTTGGCTTCTTGAGCAATCATTAAAACTATAGCTCCAAGCAGCGCAATACCTGCCGCTGCCCAACCATGGGTAAACGCGAGTACTAAAACAAGTAGGGCGCTTAACAGTATTGTTGGCGCCATGTGCATGAGGCCTTGCCCCAGTCGCGACATCGGCGATACCGCAGATTTTCCTTCCTGCATTCTGGCGTAAACGCTAGATGCGCGTGCTATTTCGTCATTTAACGCCGGCACTCGAACAGATTCGTAGCCTACTACTGACTTACCTTCATAAACGGGAGTCACAAACGCCGAAACCCAATAGTGATCGCCATTTTTTCTTCTGTTTTTGACTAACCCAATCCAGCTTTGCCCTGATTCCAAAGTACGCCACATTTCTTTGAAGACAGGAGCAGGCATATCTGGATGACGGATAATGTTGTGATTTTTGCCAATGAGCTCTTCGCGACTGAAGCCACTTGCTTCTACAAATGCGCTGTTACAATGCTGGATTACACCGCGCTTATCGGTAGATGAAATAAGACGATGATGTGCGGGAAACTTGTACTCTTTTTGGGTAACTGGCTGATTATTTCTCATTGGGTGCTTTCTCCATGTAGCAAAGCAATCATCCGTTAATCGTATAAGATGTTGCTTATCTCCTAAGACTAGAACATAAAATAATTCTGTCTAGCAGGAAGCAAAGATTAACGAAATTCTATAATCTATCAGCTATTTAGGGAAGCACTTTATACTTTAGGCTAGAGGCAATAAAACCGCAACGCTTGTTCCTTTACCCTCTTCACTGGTGATATTAATTTTTCCGTTGTGTTCCTCGACAATAGTCATGGAAATAGACATGCCTAACCCTGTTCCTTCACCAGGAGGCTTAGTTGTAAAGAAGGGCGTGAATATTCTATCCAGTGTTTCTTTCGACATACCGATACCTTCGTCTTCTACGATAAGCATGGCGTTCTTTTCATCTTTTTGTACTTTTAGGGTGATAGACTTTCCTTCTGGGGTAGCATAGATAGCGTTGGTTACGAAATTAACCAATACCTGCTGAATTTGTCCTGCGTTACCAAGGAAATAAACGTCTTTATCCGGTACTTCTAAATAAACTTTGTTTTTGTACCTGTGCAGGTTGTTCGTTAGCTTGATAACCGTATTCATAGCTTCTACAGCGCTTATTTGCGTGTGCTTTCCTGAGCCTGGATACGAAAAACTTCGCAGCGCTTTTACAATTTCAATAATACGTTCAATGCCCTCGTGAGATTCATTGAACATCTCTGTAATTTCGCTCGCACTTTCTTGTAGTGAAAAGCGTTTTTCCAGCGCCTCGAACTGCGACTCTACCTCTCCACCAGCAGTGCGACAAAGCTTGCCTATTTCTTCTAACGCGTGTTGATAATCGCTAAAAATTTCTTTTGCAACCACCGTATTGCTTCGAACATAACCGATAGGGTTATTGATTTCGTGTGCTATACCCGCAGCAAGTTGCCCCAACATCGCCATCTTGTCTGCACTAACCAGCCTTTCTTCTAGAAAGTCTCTGTCTTTTTTAACCGAACTCAATTCTATTTGCCGACTGGTGAGCTCAGTTTTTTTGTTCTGGTAACGAGACGTAATGTTTAGATAATGTTTGGTGGTATCAAGAACGTGTAGCGTTTCTTCTTCTAAGTGATCGTCTTTGGTAAGCAACACGAGCCAAGCGAATTCGCCGTCTGCCATTTCATGCATAAAGTGAAGTAGCCTTGCTTCTTCTTTTGTATCTGGTCGCTGCACTGCATTAACGCACCAGTGGGAATAGCTCTCGCGCAGTGTCAGAGGGGTTTCGTCTTTGAGAAGTTTGGCGAGCTCGGGAGAGCTATACCATCCATTTTCGTGAGATAGCACCTGGCTATCATCCCCCACAGTTAGCGCTTCACCTTCTACAATAAATGCTTTTCCACAATGGGCACCGCTAAATTCAACCGCCGATTCCAGCGCAGAAAATATAAAACTCTTACCCGGCTGAGCATTTGAAAGCTGTGATGCGGCTCGGTTAAGGTACAACAACTCCCTTTCCCGCTGTTTTGAATCTTTTAAGGCTTTTCTTAGCGCTTGATTCGCTAAGTAAGCATCTTGTGAGTAGGTTTCAAGAAAAGACTCTGCGTTTTTACGCGCTATTTTTTGACGTTTAAGCTGTCGTTCTAAAGAGTTAACGCGGGCTTCCAGCGCTAGAATGCGCTCTTGTTCGGTGGAATACGATGTTTCACTCACCAAAAAGCCCTCCGTTTAGGGCGCCGCTATGAATTCGGGCGCCACGCTTTTCAATAGGGCCAGTTGAACCGCAAGGCTCTACGGGCGCTAATTAACTAGCCTATCAAGTAGTGTTAGTACTCTCTCACTGGCTTGTTCCATTTCCATAAGCTTAGCATCTGCCTCAGCATTGTTGCCATTTTGTTTAGCTAGAACGGCAGCGATACCGCTACTATGCACTTTTGCATGCGGCGCTTCAATCTCTCTGAATGCCGTTGTCTGGCCAATCGCTTTGTTAGCATTGTCACTATACCACTGCCCAAGGCGGCAGTTCTTATGATCGCCAAAGTCCGCCACAGATTTATTGCTGTAGCCGCACAGCACTGCATAAACCTCGGCCTTCCACACTACATGATCCAATTTTACTGTTTGAATGAACGTAGCAATTGCGCCTTCGCTAATGGTGGACTTCATACTGTCACAGTGTTGCACCATAACTTCGTAGCTGCCATTTAGCTGATTAATGCCGGTCTCTAGCTGCTCGTTGTTTCCGCGCAGCTCATTGACACCTGAAACCGCTTTGGAAGTAGACTGAATTATACCGTTCACCAGCTCAGATACTTCTGTTGCTGATTTGTTGGTTTCTGTCGCCAATGCACGTACTTCATCAGCAACAACACTAAACCCGCGGCCTGCATCGCCTGCTCGCGCAGCTTCGATAGCAGCGTTTAGCGCAAGTAAGTTAGTTTGGTCAGAAATACTCGTAATAGTAGTAACAAATTTATTAATGTTATCTGCTGTTGTTGATAGCCCCGATATACGTTCGCTCATGCTGCCCATTTGGACATTAAGCCCGCTCATGTCGGTAACAATTTTGCTTAATGTAGTCGCAGAATCACTAAACAACTCATTAATATTAGCAACAGACTGGTTCTCAGCATCGATACGTTGATAAGTAGCCAACACCGTTTCACGAATACCTTCTAATTGACGCATTGCATCAACAATGCACTTCATTACAACGGAATCGTTCGACGATGCATGCTGACCGTTTGCAGCCTCAATGGCATTAATGAGTTCACTATTTTCTGCCTCTAAAACGTCAATTTTGTCTAAGGCTTCTTGCACTCTTGCTTCTAGTTTACGTACTTGCGCTTCTTTTTCTTCGTATTTACTGCGAGATACAAACATGTGTGGTTACCGATATGTTTTTTATAGAGTTATTTTGTTCAGATTAACAGATATCCAGACCATTTAACTATTAGTCTGAAGTAGCGTTATGCTATGAGTATCGGCGGAATCTTGAAAAACTGATGAAATAAAACGCTCGGTTGAGACGAGCTTTATTTTTGTGGCAGTAGATGCGGCTCTAGGGGCGGGCGACGGGCGCCTTTTTTAGGACCATACCACAACGTCAGATAGTCTAGGATAGCGGGCTCCGCATCACCTAATGGCCATAGCTTTTGCGTGTCTTGCATCCATCGAATAGTTTCGAGCCATCTCTCTCTGCTCATTGCGTTCTGTGTAATTAGTGAAGGCGAATGGCATGCGCTACAGTGTGCAACCACTAGATTATAGCCGGCCGCTACAGTAAGACCTGACTGGGGGTCAACAGACACAGTCGTGGCGTCAGCGGAATGCATACTTGAGCCGCTATTTTTATCGCTACTTTCATCGATGGCCGCAACCAGTGGTGTGCTAACTAACCCTGCCATAATAGAAACAAAAACGAATAGACGGCGCATGCGAGCGCTCCATATCTCAAACACGTTACTCGGTACCATGTGTTTTACACAACCCGCACAGCAATGCGATGGCAGGCATTGTTTAAGTAGCCTTTTGGATTCCAGCCCGGCAATACCATAGGTTGTGCTTTTCCATTTTCATCTACGGCTTTGGCCCATATTTCGAAATAACCTTGTTGAGGAAAGGCTATTTTTGTAGTGAATTGCTGCCATGCATGTCTATTTACGGGTAGCGTGAGCTCTGCTATTTGCCACGTTTGTCCGAAATCAATAGATGTGTACACTTCAGCCACTTTACCCTCACCACTCCATGCATGACCGCGCACGCTTAGTTTCTTGGCCAAAGGATGATCAGTGCCCGATTGTGGAAAAGTAATGAGTGACTTAATAGGCATAGCTTCAATGATACACATATCTTCATCGGCTACTTTCGCCCCCGGAGCAACGGGTTTACAAGGGAGTCGGTACGCTTTGCCCAGCATTTTTGCACCGTCATGCACGCGGTCTCTGACCACTATCTTCTTAAGCCACTTACCAGACGTAGACGCTGGCCAACCACCAAAAACCAGTCGGAGCGGATAGCCATTCATTAAAGGCAGAGGTTCATCATTCATTGCCCATGCAATCAACGACTCATCTTCCATCGCTTTGTTTATCGGCACCCCGCGAGAAATAGCCGCTTTGCCCGGTGTACGGCTTAAATGCTGGTCATCACCATAATAGCCAATGTAAACAGCGCTATCTTTTACGCCCACTGACGTGAGTACATCTTTAAGCCTTACACCTGTCCATTTAGGGCATCCCACAGCTCCGGTAGTCCATTGGTTCCCCGTCGCTGCTGGCGAGAACTCGGCACGTCCATTACCGCCGCATTCCAGCGTTAGTTGGTATGAGTAATGTTTGAATTGGGTTTTAAGCTCTTCCAACGTGAAGGTTTTTGACTGCTCGGCCGACTCCCCTTCAATAGTAAGCGTCCACGTACTCGCGTCTGGCTTTTGCGGGGGAATACCATTATTCCTTACGAAAAGTCGAGAGGCAGGCGTAACCGCATCATCAAGTAAGTGCGCTGGCGTTTCAGCGTTAATTGGCCGGTCGTTAAGTATTGTTAGCCCGTCTTTTCCCTCGATAGAAAAAGGCGTGTTCGACTGAGCAAATGCAGCGGGAATAAGTCCTGCTGGCATGAACTGACCGTAAACGACTTCAGCACCAAGTAGCAAAGACAGAGACTTCAGACCTTTGATAAAACCACGCCGAGTCAGCGCGTTGCTAGTTCGCTGGAAAACCTGTTCGTCGGCCTTTACAGGGTCCTTAGCGTACAGTTCGTGAAGGCCATGTTTTTTCACTGCTACCACCTCGTCATTGAGTGCTTTGTGTATTAAGAGTGCATTAAGAATAATTGTGATAAATCGCGCAAAAAAATCCCACTATATTGCGAACAAATAGCCCAATATAAGCAGTGCAATCCACAGCGTTTCTGCCACAATCATCACAATTGGCAGCATACCGACTTCGGCTAACTTACCAAGGTTAGACTTCATACCGATTGCCGTAATTGAAACGACTAAGAAGAAGCGTGATATCTGGGTCCCCGTTTCAATAACTACTTCGGGTAGGGTTACAAAGCTGTTGAGTAACATAAGTACAATAAAGCCAACTAGAAACATCGGCATTTTAGGCACTTGCGCCCCGTCAGCCTGACTTTTGGCTTTGTAAAAGTGTTTAATGGCAATCATCATAATGAGTACCACTGGCATTAGCATGGCTACTCGTACCAGCTTGGTCAGTGTCGCCATGTCGCCTGCACTGTCAGACACCGAGTAACCTGCCCCCACAACTTGCGCCACATCGTGAATAGTGCCGCCTAAGAAAATGCCAGCTTCCGTATCATTCATGCCCAACTGCGCCGCCACAATTGGGTAGAGCACCATGGCGATGGTCGACATAGCGGTTACGCCAATAACCGTCAGCAACGTGTCTCTTTCGTGGTTTTCTCCCTTGGGAAGAATGGTGGAAATGGCGAGAGCCGCAGACGCACCACAAATGGCTACTGAGCCTCCCGTTAATGCACCAAAACGCTTTTGTAACCCGAGTAATTTGGCGAGACCCACTCCGACAATAATTGTTGTGAGTATGGCAGCGGCCAGCATAAGAGCGGTCTGCCACCCAAGTACCGCTAAGTCACCTAGCGCAATGCGTAGACCAAGCAGAACAACTCCAGCGCGAAGAAGAGTACTTGCCGTGAAATCGATACCACACGCACAGGGCGTATCGTTCTGATACAAAAACGATACGGCCATACCCAAAAGTAATGCGAACAACATAGCAGGGGCATTGTAATGCTCACTCAAAAAGAGCGCCGCCATACCGGTAATGGTTGCAATTCCCAGCCCGGGCCAAATATTTTTACATTTTACTGCTATATCGTTCATTTTCTTTTATCGCTCTGAGGCCACAAGCGCAACAAGCACTACGCGCTTTCGCTCGCCAGAATAAGGGCGGCGGCCATGCATTGCACGGTAATTGTCAACAATAGCCACGTCACCATCTTGCCACTCTAAGTCAAAGGTGTAAGTTTCAGACAGTTCTGCAACGCGCTCTAAACCGGCTTTAGGAATTGCACTTCCATCGCCAAAAGTAATTGCCGACGACGGGTTTTCCCTTACGCCTTTCCATCCCATATACGCAGCTATTAGCTGGTTATAGAACACTTCTGAGCCATCACTAAGTTCGATAACCGCAGGTAAGACAGGCGTAATGGCTCTTAGACTACCATCCTCCAACCATTGCCAGGTGTATCCTAACTCTTTTAATTTAGCTTCTGCCTCTTCTAATGACTCAACGCTTAGCGTGCTTTTCCAGCTTCTTCCTTGGCCAGAGTTGGCATCATTGGCTGCTGGCATAGTAGTCGTATATTTAAGGCCTTTCTCTTTAAAGTCTTTAGCAAGCGCAGGATTTTCTTCCTTCAATGCTTCAAACAATTTGTCGGAGCGACACAAAGGCGTTGCTCCCCCCTCATCCGCTGCAGTCTTACAAAAGAAAAACAGCTTGCTAGGTGAAATAGGCGTCTGCGCCATTTCATGATGTAGAAAAATTTCTACGTCTTTCGGCGCTTCATTTGCTGTGAATACGCGCTCAGTAAAGTTAATACGCACGGCATTAGACAACGACTCCTGATAGGTAAAGTTAGGATAGCCGAAGCCTGCTGAGAAAACGTCAAAGGTCTCTGCGGAATCAATTGGAAACCCTCGGAAAAGTAGTGCTCCCGACTTTGCAAGTTTTGCTTCAAGCTCTGATTGATTTGCTTTTACAAATGCAACGGTCTCTTCTACCGTTGTACAACCCTCGTTGTTCACGACTATTTCAGGGAACACACCGCCGTTATAATTGTGCTGAGTAGGTACACTTGCGTAGGCTACCGCAGAGCTGTCATTGACGTTTTTCATAGCTAACTCCTAGTCGTAAATAGGGTGGAAACGGTTAAAGGCAGCTTCGCAGAAGTGCCCTGGATCGTTAAATCTGCGATTTACGTTCAATGCAGATATTGCCTGCATTTCACTGTCGCTGAGTGAGAAGTCAAAAAGTGCGAGGTTTTCTTTCATACGCTCAACTTTTGACGTTTTTGGAATGATGGCGTTACCGCGCTGAATTCCCCAACGCAAGACAACCTGCGCGGGCGTTTTACCATGGGCTTCTGCCGCGGCTTTTACTACGCTTTGCTCAAGCACTGATTCCGTCTGATCAGCCATTTCAAGCTCTAGATAAGATAAGGCACCTAGCGGAGAGAAGGCCGTCACCTCCAGTCCATAGTCTTTTGCCAAACGAATTAGTCGCTCTTGCGTAAGGTACGGGTGAGATTCAATTTGCAGCATGGCTGGCTTAATACGCGCATAGCTCATCAGGTCGTTAAGCAAACCGGTGTTGTAATTACACACACCAATTTGTTTTGCTTTTCCGCTATCGGCAAGCGACTCCATTGCCTCCCATGTCTTATGCAAAGGTACAGGCGCGAGTTCCATTTTAGGCTCGGCAACATCAGGTTCGTAAAACCATTCTGGTGGATAACGGGTCTCGATAGGCACAAATTTCTGCGCTATCGGGAAATGGATCAGGTATAAGTCTACATAATCTAACTGTAAGTCTGACAAGGTTTTCTCTAAAGCAAGACCCACGTGCTCAGGGGCGTGAAAGGTATTCCATAGTTTAGAAGTAACCCAAAGCTCTTCTCTGGTGCACAAGCCTTCATCAATCGCTCGCTTAATGCCTTCACCCACTTCCTTTTCATTGCCGTAATCAGCGGCACAATCTAAGTGTCGATAGCCAGCCTTAATCGCTTGGTACGTGGTTTCCGCACATATGGCAGTATCGACCTTCCAAAAACCAAAACCTACCTCTGGTATCTTATTCATTGTTTCATTCACCTTAGAATTCGTTGCTTTAAGCTAGTACGGACTTTCTCTTAAACGTACTGCAAAGATAAAAAGCCGCGGTTTACTTTTGCAGTATGCTCTTGTATAACTTTAGCTTCAAACTTTAGTCTTGTATAAGACATAAGTTATTACACAGATATACCGATGTCAACAAAGTGTTAACAAACTTAATGAAAAGTTTGGAGTGCAATAAAAAGAAATGTCTAGCGGTGGCATAACAAGGTAAAGCGTTACCTTGTTATGCTAGGTGTTCGAGAGTCGGTAAGAAACAATTTGATAGGAACGGACGTTTAAAACGTTGTGGTTGAACAGTTTGGCGTTGATAGCAAAGGATTAATCAAGTTCAACTTGGTAATGGTAGTGGTCAGTTCTACATTTGCTTTCACGATATTCAATGAGTTTACCGTCAATAGACTCAGTGACGCGCGTAACCATAAGTAACGGCATTCCTTTTTCGATACCTAAGCTTTTTGCATCACTTTTTGAGGCCAAAACCGCTTTAATGCTGTCACGGGTCTTAAATACAGTTTGGTTATAGTCCGTTTGATAAAAATGATACAGAGTATGCGGAATATCTTCTCGCTTCTCGATGTCAGGAAATCGCTTAGACGGTAAATAAATAGTTTCAAGCATACAAAATTCGTTATCGAGAATTCGCCTACGCTTAAGCTTCACTACTTTGTCTTTAGCGGTAATTGATAGTGCAGTTTGGACACTTTCAATTGGCTCGACCAGCTCTTTACTTAACAGTTCGGCTTTGGGTAGGTCAGCACCTTTTCCGTCAGCTTGTAACGGAAAGAAACGAAACAGCGCATCTTGTGCCGTATGCTCAGAAACAAATGTACCGACCCCCTGACGACGGGTTACAATTTTAGTATCTGTCAGCAATGTTAGCGCTTTGCGAACGGTTCCTTGGCTAACATTGAATTCGTCAGCAAGCTTAAACTCACTAGGTAGCATCTCGCCTGGTTGCCAACGGCGCTCGACAATAAGCTGCTTAATGTATTCAGCGACTTGTTGATACAGTGGCTGAAAGGCAAGACTTGGACCGCTGAGTTTGTGATCGAATTGAGATGAAGACATGAACCCTAACCTAAACGCTTAATTTTTGTTGTTATATCATACACAAGAGTTATAGCGCACTTTTGATATAAATCACATACATTGCAGGAATTACACGTGATGCTTTTGGAAACACTGCTTCCCATGTTTGCGCTATTAGGGCTTGCGACACTGCTACAGACCTTAAGCGGGTTTGGTTTTGGCCTTATGGTGGTATCAAGCTTTACGTTATTCGGCATCTTGCCGCTTACGGCGACCACCTTTATGGTGAGTTTTCTAAGTCTTTTCAATTCCATCAGCTTAGTAGTGAAAAACACGGAGCAAATAAATAGACGTGCTTTCACTATTATACTGGTTAGCGGTATACCATTTATGGCGGTAGGCTACGCATTGTTGGAATACCTGTCCGTTGGGATGGCAACTTGGCTCAATTTACTGCTTGGCTTGGCTATTCTCAGCTGCTGTGGCCTTTTATTAATAAAAAGAAAGCGGACACAGCCATCTGGTCGCGCATACGGTTTTTCTATCGCTGGCGCTCTAGGTGGATTGCTAGGTGGTCTTTTTTCTACCTTTGGCCCACCTGTGGTATTTCAGTGTTATCGACAAACCTGGCCAATTAATGAAATCAGGATAACGCTGCTGGCCGTATTTAGTGTTACCTCACTTATACGCCTTGCCATAATACCGTTTGGTACTTTGCCTTCAACAGAAGTGTTTCTGTCTGCTGTTTTTGCCATTCCCGTCATTTTAATTTTCACGCGATTAGGACGAATTCTCGCTGCTCGCGTATCCGCTGCCGCTGTCCGACTGTTAGCCTTAACCATGCTTGCATTAAGTGGCGTAACCCTTATTGTCCAAAATATCAGTATATAAGACGGCTTGAAAGTGAACGCGGATCTAAATCTTCATAATTTTCTAATTGCAGATTGACACCCAAGTTACATTTCATTAACTTATGTCTTATATAAGACATGAAGGGTAATGTAGAAATGAGTAACGCGTTTTGTGTAAATGAGCCAGAATGGAACGATATTAAAGCCGCTGACATTACTGAGCAGCCCTTTTTGTCGGATGATAAGACACTTATCATCCCCACCCAATATGGTGAGTTGAGTCTAAGTATTAGTCAGTTTGGTTTACGCATTCAAAGTGACGTAAATGCAGCAGATGATTTTGGTATGCTTACTCAAGCGCCGGAAAGGCTTTCGCTAGTACTTTCCGGTGATCAGTCTCACAGCACCCTTGCAGCAGGCGATTATCGATTAGAAGTTTTTGCCGCACCTCTTCATTTCAAGCTATATAAGAATGACGTTTTAGTTCAGCAAAGCGCCACCGACGGCCACTTTGTACGTCAGCATCGCTTGCCGCCATTCGCTAAAACCGACAAAGGTTGGTTAGTAAGTTTAGAGCTTAGCTACGACGAAGCCGTTTATGGTCTTGGAGAGAAATGGGGCAAGCTTGATAAACGCGGCCAGCTAATTCGCTCATACAACCACGACGCTTTAGGCGTAAACGCTGAAAAGTCTTATAAAAACACACCTTACGCATGGAGTCCTGAAGGCTGGAATTTATTTGTGCACACTCCAGCCCCCGTCACCCATGGAGTCGGCTACGCACTTTGGTCACAGCGAGCTTACGTGTGCTTAGTAGAAGATAACCTACTCGACATGTTCTTGTTCCATCAAGACTCGCCAGCTAAATGCCTTCAAACCTACAGTGAGTTAACAGGCTTCGCACCAACGCCTCCAACATGGAGCTTAGGTGTAATCCTGTCTAAAGCGTATTATAAAGACGCCGACGAGCTACTCGCCGTTGCCCGCGAAGTGCGCGAAAAGAATATGCCTTGCGATGTTATCACCCTTGATGGTCGCGCATGGCAAGACACTGATACCCGCTTTGCTTTTGAGTGGGACCCTAAACGCTACGCCGATCCTCAACCGGTTATTGATGAACTTAAAGCGTTAGGCTTTAAGATTTGCGTATGGGAATACCCCATGATTTCAGTGAAAAACCCCCTTTACAAAAAGGCGGCCGAAAAGGGTTGGCTGATAAAGGATAAACGCACTGGCGAAGCGTACCGCTATGCGTGGGACTTAAGCCCATTTGGTGAAGTACTTACGCCTTTGCCAGACTCAGGTATTTTAGACTTTACCCACCCTGAAGCTTACGAGTTTTGGAAAACGTCGCACAAACCTTTATTTGACCTTGGCGTAGATATGATAAAGGCCGACTTTGGCGAACAGCTGGAAGACGACAATATGCTGTCGTATAGCGGTGATTCAGGTAATCGTCTACATAACGTTTACAGTATGCTCTACAACCGCTGTGTGTACGAGGCTGCCGACGCTTACTGCAAAACAGGTCCTTTCCTATTTAGCCGTTCAGCTTGGACAGGAAGTCAGCGCTACCCATCACAATGGGGCGGTGACCCGCAAGCCGACTGGCATGGCCTAGCCGCAAGTATTCGTGGCAGTTTGTCCTGGGGTATGTCAGGCGGGCCGTTTTTCGCTACCGATATAGGCGGGTTTTACAAAGACACCCGAGATGCGGAACTTTACGTAAGATGGGCACAAGCGTCAGTGTTTAGTGCCCACATGCGATTGCACGGTATTGGCCCTCGTGAACCCTGGTCCTACGGCGATGCCGCCTCCAATGCAGTATTTGAGGCCCTTAAGCTAAGATATAAGCTTATTCCATATCTAAAGGAAACCGCAGAAAAAGCATCACAAACAGGACTTCCGGTTCAGCGCGCCATGGCGTTAGCCTTCCCTGAACAGCCGCTTTCTCATGGTTTTGAACAACAATTTATGTGCGGTGATGACCTACTTGTTGTGCCTTGCGTGGTGCCCGGCGGAAAAATTAAATACTACTTACCAAAAGGTGAATGGATACGTTTTGGTACCGGAGAAGTCGTGCAGGGTGAGCAATACAGAGAAGAAATACTTGCGCTTAACGATGTGGCGGTGTTCATCCAAAAAGGCAGTCGCATTGTAATGGGCCCAGATGTTCAACATACCGATATGGATATGTCGAACACCACACATTGGCCAGCGTAGCGCATAGGAGCAGTTCATGGATATCACCCTTACCCTATTGTCATGCATGGCATTTATGGCTCTGGTTGCCGTTATTTCTTACATGAAAACAAAAGGGGAAGTAAACACGCAAGACGGTTACTTCCTTGCAGGAAGAGGGTTGACCGGCACTTTTATTGCTGGGTCCATGATCCTTACCAATCTTTCCGCAGAGCAGCTTATTGGATTAAATGGCTCTGCCTTTGGGTATAACTTAAGCGCTATGGCGTGGGAAGTTACCGCTGGTATCTCTACCATTATTATGGCGCTTATTTTCTTGCCTCGTTACTTAGCGGGCGCTTTCTCCACCCTACCTGAGTTTTTACGCAACCGTTTCGACGATAGCGTTCGCAGAATGACGGTAGTTTTGTTTATGGTGGGGTATTCGTTGGTTACCATTCCATCGGTACTTTACTCTGGCTCTATTGCCGTGCTTAGGCTTTTTGATGTACCCGGGCTTTTCAACATAAGCTATGAGGTGGGACTGGTACTTACCATCGTCATAGTCGGTACGATTGGCGCTCTCTATGCCATTTTCGGTGGTTTAAAAGCGGTAGCCGTATCAGACACGATTAATGGAGTTGGCCTTTTAATTGTGGGTTTATTGGTTCCCGTTCTTGGCTTGGTGGCCTTAGGCGACGGCAGCTTTAGCCAAGGTCTATCTACTATTGCTACAACGGAAACTGAAAAGCTCAATGCTATAGGTGGTCCCGACGACCCTGTTCCTTTTGGTACTATTTTCACGGGTATGATTTTAGCCAATTTGTTTTACTGGGGTACTAACCAATACGTAATTCAGCGAACCTTAGGCGCTAAAAATCTGGTTGAAGGCCAAAAAGGGGTGTTGTTCTCTGGCTATTTTAAAGTGCTTGTGCCCTTTATGATGATGTTACCAGGCGTGATTGCTTATCACTTATATCAAGACGAAAATCTTCAAACTATCGACCTTGCCTACCCTCATTTAGTTAAAGATGTACTCCCACAGTATTTGTCGGGTTTCTTTTTAGCAGTATTGCTTGGTGCGGTGTTTAGCTCTTTTAATTCACTGCTTAACAGTGCTGCCACCCTATTTTGCTTAGACGTATACAAACCCTTCAAAAAAGACAAAGTGAGCGACGAAAAGCTTATTCGCGTTGCCAAGATCACCAGTATTGTTATAGCTGTGCTTTCTTTTATCACGGCGCCGCTGCTTATGTTTGCCCCTGAAGGATTGTGGCAAATCATTCGCATATTTACCGGCTTTTACAATATTCCCGTTATCACTATTGTGCTTGTTGGCTTATTTACAAAACGTGTTCCTGCGCTGGCGGCAAAAGTCGCGATTATCTTCCACGTAATTGCCTATGGGCTGCTTAAGTTTGTATGGGAAGTCGATATTAACTTTATCCATATCTACGCCATTTTGTTCGCTATTGAATTGGCTATTATGTTGACTATAGGCAGGCTCTACCCAATGACTACTCCATGGCATTTCACTGCAAAGGCTGAAGTCAATATGACGCCATGGCGCTATGCCATTCCCTGCGCCATCGTGCTTGTTGGCCTTATCGCAACGCTATACCTGATGTTCTCTCCTGTAGGCTTTGTGAATGGACTAAGCAACGCGTTTGTCCCTGCACTTGTCGGCTTGTGGGCAACATGTTTCGTGGCAATTGGTATAAGTCTGAAATGGTGGCGAGTAAAGTATGAGCAGGGCTTGAAGCGCCTTGCTTCTCAGCACGCCTAACTCTTCTTCGTCATTTTTGTATAGAAAAAACACAAAAAAATTAACATAACGTTTGCAAACGGCTTAACAATTGTTTAACTTAATCACTCTTATATAAGACATCAGATGCAAGATATCTTTTATATAGAAGACCGTATTTATAACGCTATTGAATTTTGCTACTGAAAGAATAATACGCGTAGCGCTGTACCCTACGCAGCCAGAATAAAAAACGAAACGCCGATTACTTGCTCAAATGCTTTTGTATCCGAATAAAGGTAGCAAGGTGTAAGTGAGGGCGTGATAAGCGAAACACCCTGGAGAACAACATGAATACAAAGAGATCACTCATCAGCAAGGCGGTAACCCTTGCTATGACATCTGGATTGCTACTTCACACCAATGCATTTGCGCAAGAGGCAGATACAGAGCAAGTCGACGCCTCAAAAGATGATAAATCATTTGAACAAATTGTCGTTACATCGCAAAAGCGTGTTCAAAGCATCAGCGATGTGCCCGTTGCTGTATCAGTGTTACGCGGTGACCAGATAGAATCTGCCTTTGCTAACAATGTTGAAAATCTACAAGCGCTTGTGCCTTCTGTGAGCTTCCGCAAAGGGACTACAACTCGAAATTCAGCCTTAACCGTTCGTGGTATTGGAACAATTTCATTTAGTATCGCCGCAGAGCCAAGCGTAGCCACGGTGGTAGATGGCGTTGTATTAGGGCGTTCTGGTCAAGCGTTTGCCGATTTGTACGATGTAGATCGAATTGAGGTATTACGTGGTCCACAGGGTACTTTATTTGGCAAGAACGCCTCTGCTGGTGTGGTAAACATCACCACAAAAGATCCTTCTCAGGAGCTCACAGGCAGTCTTTCTACTGAGTTTTATCAAGATAACGAATACCGTTTAAAAGGCACAGTAAGTGGTGGCTTAACCGACGACCTTTCAGCCAGCTTAACCGTCTTCCAAGGTAAATTCGACGGCTATATCGACAACGTTTACAACAATGAAAAAGTAAACGGTTATGACCGTGAAGGTGCCCGTGCAGTTGTGGTTTACGAGCCAACCAATGATTTAAAAGTAAAGTTCATTAGCGAAATTTACAGCGCGGATGACGACTGTTGTGCTGATTTAGAAGGCGTATCTAGCGGTCGCAATCCCGACTCGAAGGCAGCGCCCAACAGTGAGACCATTGCCGACGGTATCGATTTAGAACAGCGACAAATTGATCATGACTTCGAATCTCGCACTATTGACGACCACTCGGCCTTCTCTGTACAAGTTGACAAAACCATTGGTGACTACACCTTCACGTCGATCACTGCCCAGCGCTCATGGGAAAATACAGAATTCCGCGAAGGTGATTTTACGTCTATTGCTGGCGACAGCGACCAGCCAGTATTTGGAGTGCCGTTTCAGCTGCATGACGTAGGTGAGCAAGAATGGAGTCAGTTTTCTCAAGAATTCCGTGTTGCATCAAACCTAGCTGGCCCATTCAACTTCTTAGCCGGTATGTTCTACTGGAACATGGATTCAGAGCGTAACTTCACTCGTGATGCAAGTTGCCAAAACAATAACCTTCAACTTGACCAAGCACTGACATTCTATGCGCAGAATAACCTGTCTGGAGATGCGCTGACAGACGCACTTTCTGACCTAGACGCTTACGCTAATTCGCTAGGTGTGACATGTAATGCCAACGACATTGTGTCTGCCACGGCATTCATGAGCACTGAGTTTAATAACTGGGCCGTTTACGGAGATGGCACCTACGACTTAAGCGATGACTTACGCCTTATCTTCGGTCTTCGTTATACCGATGATGAAGTGTCTTACACTCACCGTCGTATAAGTAACGACGAATATGGACGCCGCGGTGTGGGCGTTCGCCCTGCGACCGAGAACACCGATGCAGAAGGTGTGGTAGATGAAACCAATTTGTCTGGCCGCCTTGGTGTTCAATACGATCTCGACCAAAATCAAATGGTTTATGCAACCTATTCTCAAGGCTACAAAGGCCCTGGTTTCAATGTTTACTATAACTTCAACCCAGAGAATGACGGACGCCCTATTGGCGCGGAAGAATCTGACGCTTACGAAATTGGCTATAAGTACGCAAGTCGCGATCTACTTTTAAATATCGCGCTATTTAGCACTGACATTGAAGGCTTCCAAGCAAACAACTTTGATTGTTCTGACGGCGCATGTATTACGCGCCTTACCAATGCTGGTGATGTGACGACCCAAGGCGTTGAAGTAGACTTTATGTGGAACGCAACCGACAACCTAACGCTAATCGGTGGCGCTGCGTACACCAAGGCTGAGATCGATAGATTTAATTGTCCTGAAGAGGCAGAGTGTACCGACCGTTCGGGCTTGGATGTTCCATTCTCACCTGACATGAAATACTCACTGTCAGCGGAGTACTTCATGGAAACAGAGCATGGTTTTGACGTTTACTACAACGCGTCTTACATCTATACCGATGAACAGTACTCTGACTTGCCAGGCAACACGGGTGAATTCAATCCTCACTCATTGTTACCTGACTACAGCATGCTTAACGCAAGCGTTAGCTTCTCATTCAAAGACGATGCCTTCCGCGTATCTTTGATTGCGAAGAACTTGCTTGATGAAAGCTACGCGACCACATATAGCGGCGACAACTTCCGCTATCAAATACCGCGCGATGCAGATCGCTATTACGGCGTAGCATTTAAAGCAAGGTTTTAATCTCGTTATAAATTAAAAAACGTGTGTGTTGAAAGGGGCGTGTGAACGCCCCTCTTTTTTGCACAACTACAGGCTGTTAGTCCCTGAAAATCAGAACAAACGCCTTTGCCCAAATAATAGTATTAATTTATTTCTTCGTGCTGGTGTTCATGAGAGTGGGCGTGTAAATGGTCATTATCATCACGACATGGCTCACCCGGTAACTCAAACTCTATCGTGGTATGAGCAAGTTCAAAGGGGGCTAAACGCTCGTGAACTTCCTTTTTGAGTGCTCTCAGTTTGTCATTGTCTATTGCACAGTTTATTACCACGTGTGCAGTAAGCACGTGCTGCTCTCCGTCAAGCGACCAAAAATGTACATGGTGAATTTCTTCAACGTGCTCGATTTTCAAAAGCGTGTTGCTAATAGCATTCCTTGTAGCCAAGTCAGGTACGCCCTGTAGAAACAAAGACATGGTCTGCACAACATACCGAACAACATTGACCAAAATAAATAGCGTAAAACCAATAGATAAAATTGGGTCGAGTATAGGCCATTCAACAAAATGGAGCACAATGGCTACTACCAGTACCGCTACCCACCCCATCGTGTCTTCAATTAAGTGCCAGTTAAGCACCTTTTCATTCATCGAATGACCGCCGTGGAGTTTATAAGCTGCAAATCCATTCACGACAATACCTAGGATCGCTAATCCAATCATACCCTCTGTAATGGGCATTTCGGGGTTAGATAAACGAGGGATGGCCTCAGACAACACCCAAATTGAGCCAATCACCAAGATAACGCCGTTGATCATAGCTCCCATAAGGCTTAGCCGTTTGAAGCCATACGTATACTTTTCGGTAGATGCTTTATTCCCGAGCTTACTTAAATACCACGCCAGACCTATGGATAGAGAGTCTCCTAAATCATGAACAGCATCTGCCATTATGGCGACACTGTTAGTAAGCCAACCCCCGATGAATTCAATAATAGTAAAGATGAAATTTAGCCAGAACGCCCATCCAATGCGAGTGGAATCTGTGCCTAGCGCTTCAGCATGCGCACCGTGGTGATGGCCGTGATGCTGACCTTTATGATGATCAGAGGCGGAAGTGCTGTGATTGTGGTGATGCATAATAACAACTCACATGAGATCGTATATTGAGCTTAACGTGATGTGTACCCAGGTGCGAACAAAATATCGAGCACAGGTCATTAACAAGTCCCTGAGATAATTTGTAAATAGTGAGTGAAACAAGCACCTTTAAATTATAACCCACCCTCCAATACAACCTTATCTTATTGTTTTATTTGAAAATAAACGAAGATCAACAAAAATAAGACCGACAGCCAAATGTTAATTTTTTGAGAACAGTATTGATCTTTATGTGTCAGTCGCTTAATGTAATGTAAGCGCTTTCAAACAGCCATTTTTATTTGACCTAAATTGTAAGCGCTTACAAAAAGCTTTTTACGTGGCATTTGCCACTACATAAAAACCCAATTTCTTTAGATCAGGGCTGAAAACAATGACGAAAAAAGCATCTCAACTTTCGCGGATAGCTGCCGCGATCTCAGTCGCAACCCTATTTGGCTGTGGAGGCGGAGCAACCACATCTACAGACATCGACGTTGTTGATCCTGCGGCACCCGTTTCTGACTGGGAGCTGGTATGGAGCGACGAGTTCGATGGGAACAGTATTGACGATGACAACTGGACTCACGAAGTAAACTGCGACGGTGGCGGCAATAATGAATCTCAGTGTTATACCGACAGCGAAGACAATTCATTTGTGTCTGACGGTAGCCTAAAAATTGTTGCTCTACCCGCGGAAGAAGGAGCGCAAAAGCCTTATACGTCAGCCCGTCTAAACACGCGCTACAAAGCAGACTTTAAATACGGCCGTATTGAAATGCGTGCTAAATTACCCTCTGGTCAAGGCAGTTGGCCGGCGTTTTGGATGATGCCTACTGATGAAGTTTACGGTGGCTGGCCTCGTTCTGGCGAAATTGACATCATGGAAGCCGTAAACCTTAAGGCACTAGATGCTGACGGCAATCCTGAAAGCCATATTCACGGCACCCTTCACTATGGTCAAGAATGGCCAAATAACGATAGCTCAGGCAAAGCCTACTCGCTTCCTGATGGAGCGAATCCAGCAGACGACTTTCACACCTACGCCGTTGAATGGCAAGAAGGCGAAATTCGCTGGTACATGGACGATTACCTTTACGCTACGCAGCGTCGTTCAGAAGTTCGTTATAACGCAAACGGTGACGCAACTGGACTTTCTCACCGCGGCTGGTATGCAGAATACTTTGAGCAAGGCACAGGTGAGCTAACTACTCACTGGGACAACGCGCCATTCGATCAAGAATTCTACATTATCCTTAACTTTGCAGTAGGTGGCGACTGGCCAGCTAACGTAAACGAAACAGGTATTGATGCTGAAGCGTTTGTCGAAGGTCAGACTTACGAGGTCGATTATGTTCGAGTGTACGAATGTGCATCGAACCCAGACACCGGCAAGGGCTGTGAAACTGTTCGCCCAGGTTACAACTCACTAGACGATGCATTAGTGGAAGGCGAGGCGCCTATCCCTTCACCACCGTCAACCGGTGTTGCACAAAACCTTACTATTTTCGACGGAACACCTAATCCAAACTGGCCTGCGTGGGACTGCTGTGGTGGGTCAACACCAGCACTCGTAGAAGATGCCGAGCAAGGACAGGTTTTCGAATTTGCTATTAATGAAACACCTACGGTAATGGGCTTTATCAGTCGAGCTCAATTCATTACCGACCCAGAAGGTGAAGCGTCTCCGTTTGATGCGTCTCCAATGGAAGAAACTGGCAGTGTTAAATTCGATCTGAAAGTTACATCGCTGCCTGCAAATGCGACAACTAATTGGCTATTTAAGATTGAAAGTTCTGAAGGTTCAACTGCCGCAGAACTTCCACTGATGGACGGCTATGTAGGACCCGCAGACACCGCTGGTGCTGCGCCTGAACAGGGTGTGTGGGAGTCTTACGAATTTCCACTTAGCGCGCTTGCAGCAGCAGGCTTAGATACAAGTGCTATCGATGTCATCATGGTTTTCCCTGCGTGGGATACCGGCAATGGAGCAGTGTATCGCATGGCTAACGTAGAAATTTCGCAAGAAGGCGGAGCTAGCTACCCAGAATTAGTTATCTTCGAAGATGGGCAAAACCCTAACTGGCCTATGTGGGACTGCTGTGGCGGCTCTACCCCTACTGAAGAAATGGACAACGAAGAACACGGTCTAACTGCAGAATTTCGAATTGGCGCAGAACCGACTGTAATGGGCTTTATCACGCGCCCTGAATCTGGCGGCGGTGACACCCCGTTCGATGCTACAGCACTTACCGACGGTGGCTTATTGCAGTTTGATATGCGCGTAGTGAGTGCGCCTAGTAACGCCGAAGCATCTTGGATATTCAAAATCGAGTCTAATGGCGCATCTACTGCTGTTGAATTGCCACTTTCTGATAGCGTTGAGGGTCAGGAGCCTGTGGAAGGTGAATGGCAAACCTACACATTTACTATTTCAGAATTGCAGGCACGTGGTTTGGACGTGAGTGCTATCGACGTCATTATGGTTTTCCCAGCTTGGGGCACAGGTGAAGGCGCGGTTTATCGCTTAGACAATGTGAAATTTTACCACCCTGATAGCGGCGAAGATGCGTCAGGTGCGGGCATCACGCTCTTTGCTGATACAGCAGCTGAACAATGGTCAATCTGGGATTGTTGTGGTGGCTCAACGCCAACTGAAGAAGTAGACGACGCGGAACACGGCACAGTAGCAGAATTTCGCATTGGCGCTACACCAACGGTGATGGGTTTCTTAGCTGATGAAACCGTATCATTCGATGCTTCATCACTACTTTCAAATGGCGCGATTAAGTTTGAAATGAAAGTAAGCTCAATGCCTAACGACGCCTCTGCACCTTGGTTGTTCAAAGTAGAGTCCATTAATGTCTCTTCTGCTGTTGAACTTCCAATGTCGGCCAGCTTGGAAGGTGCTGATCCGGTTGAAGGTGAATGGCAAACATACACTTTCCCACTACAAACCCTATATGACGCAGGCTTAGATATCAGCGCTATCAACGTCATCATGATGTTCCCAGCATGGGGGCAAGGCGAAGGTGCAGTTTATCGCATCGACAATGTAGAAATAGCAGCACAGTAACAAAGCAAATGCCGCTTTACCCTTTAAAGCGGCAGTGACCAATTGATAAGAATTAGTAGGGCAATTATGAAAAACACACCATTTAAAAAGACCCAGCTTGCCACATCAATGGCTTTGTTGATGGGCTCTACCCTAGCTCTTCCCTCTTACGCACAAGAATCAGAAGCGGTAACACCGGCAGAGGGCGAAGTTGAAGTTATTCAAGTAAGCGGTATTCGCGGCAGTATGATCCGCTCTATGGATTTGAAACGCAGCTCAAGCGGCGTAGTAGATGCCATATCCGCTGAAGAACTAGGTAAATTTCCTGATACCAACCTGGCTGAGGCACTTCAACGCATTACAGGTGTAAGTATTAGTCGTTCAAACGGTGAAGGTAGTGAAATTACCGTTCGTGGTTTTGGTCCTGAGTTCAACCTAATTACCCTGAACGGTAGACAAATGCCGGGGACGGGCTTTACCCGTTCCTTCAATTTAGCCAACCTTTCTTCTGAAGGTGTAAACACGCTTGAGCTTCAGAAGACCGCCCGTGCAGAAAATCCCAGCGGGGGACTAGGTGCAACGGTAAACATTATTACCATGAAGCCGTTGGCGCAATCAGGACAAAATGCCACGTTTTCAGTGAAAGGTATTTACGACTCGTCTAACGAAGCGGGTGATGACGTAACCCCTGAAATTGCTGGTGTCTACAGCAACACGTTTGCCGATGACATGTTTGGATTTGGTCTGTCATTCTCTCACCAAGAACGTGACTTTCAGCAGCAAGCGGCAAATATTCAAGGCTGGCAGCTTCAAGAAAACGCTGCACTACCTGACTTAGACCCTGAAAATGTGGTTGATAACCGCACCAATATTACCGACGCTGCGTTCTTTCCTAAAGACATGAACTACAGCATTACTGACGTTCAGCGTGAGCGTTCAAACGCCCAAGTTACTTTCCAATTTCGCCCAGTTGACGATTTTACGGCAACGATAGATTACACTGCAACACGTGCCACTACTGGCACCAACACAGTGGGATGGGGTATTTGGAATAACTTTGGCGCTAATATTAATGCGTACGAATTAGACGAAAATGGTACAGCAGTCTATGCCGATATTAGTGGCGACGACGGCTCGTTTACTGCCAGTCGCGAAACCACGCGAGTTGACGCGCGTTCAATTGGTGTAAACCTAGACTGGGTAGTGTCTGACGATTGGCATTTCCGTCTGGATTACCACGATTCTTACAACGAGATTGATAACGGTTATGACAAAGGTTTGGGTAGCTCTGGCCAAATTATACTGGGCTCAAACCAGCTTGAGTCAAAAGTTTACGACTACAGAGCAGGCGAGATTCCACAAGTTTATGTGAACTGGAACAACGGTACGAATGAAATCTTACCTAGTGAAATTGACTCTAACTTCAGCCAATTCATTTACTCACCAGGTCGCTCTGATATTGAGCAACTGCAGCTTGACGGCACGTGGTATAACTCAGCTTTCGACATACCACTGGTTAAAATTGACTTTGGTTACGCCCGAACAGAACAAGCATTGACGGGTTTTGAAGCGTGGAGCGGACTACGCGGCGGCCCGGGTTTTAGTCCATCTTTCACAGAAATTTTCCCAGACAGCATGTTTATTCGCAATGACACATCAGGCTTCCTAGACGCCTTTGACGGTGGCGGCGCAGGCATGAATCCAGGTTACTATTACACCTATGATTTTGACGAAGCCATTGCCCGTCAACTCGCTTTCATTACTGGTGATGTCGTTGGCGAGAGTAACGCTTACTCTATCGACCCTTACTTCAGCGGTGCGCCTTCTGTCAGTAACGTCGAGGAAATTACCGACTCTATTTATGTTCAGTCAGAGTGGGACTTCGAGGTCGGTGATTATTACGTGCAAATAAATGCTGGTGTACGCTACGAAGAAACAGAAGTGCCAAGCTCTGCGGAGGTTCGTGTACCTGTGCAGGTAAATTGGGTCGCAGCTTCTGAGTGGATCACGCAGTTTGAAAACGAGCTACAGGTGCAAGACTTTACTGGCGAATATGACATTTTATTACCCATGTTCGACGTAAAAGTAGATGTGACGGATGACATTGTTGCGCGTTTCTCTTGGGGTAAATCAATTACCAGAGCGCCGATTGGCTTGCTACAAGGTGGCTTGGCATTCAGTGGAAGCCCTAAAATTGGCGCGAGAACCGCATCGGCGGGTAACACCAGCTTGCTACCGTTCGAGTCAACTAACTTAGACCTTTCATTTGAGTGGTACTACGACGAGTCGAGCATGCTTGCCGTGGGTTTATTCAGAAAGTCGGTTGAAAACTACATTACAACCACAGGTCAAGATCAGCAGTTCGAAGGTTTACGTGACATCTATCAAGGCCCTCGCTGGAACGAAGCCGTGACCGCATTAACGGCAGCTGGTGAGCAAGCCACCGATAGCGCTATCTATAATTACTTTATTGATAACGGCTATGCTGACGAAAACGGTGTGGTAACCCCTAATGCGGACGACCCGTTAATTACCTGGCGTACCACACAGCCTGGTAATTCCAGCGATTCAAAAACGGTTGAAGGTATTGAGCTAGCTATACAGCACACGTTTGGCGACACCGGTTTTGGTTTCGGCGCCAACGCAACGTTAGTTGACGGTGACGTTGAATACGACCCTTACAACCTGAACGAGCAAGACCCGCTTGTAGGCATCAGCGACTCCGCCAACTTCCAGGTGTTTTATGAGAAAGAAGGCCTTTCTGTAAAAGTGACCTATGCATGGCGCTCAGACTATGTTGTGGGTATTGGCCAAGCACAAGGTTCTTCAGATAACCCAGCAACTCAGTTCGACACCTTTGGTCAAGTTGATGCCAGCATCAACTATGATGTGAATGAGCACCTAACTGTCTTCCTAGAAGGCGTAAACATTAACGACGAAACAGAGCGTGGCTACGGCCGATTCGAAGAGCAATTCTTATTTGCTCGTCAGTACGGACCTCGCTACACGCTTGGCGCTAGATATACTTTCTAAGTTGATAGAGCAATAATACTAAGGGCCTTTTCAGGCCCTTTTTTGTTTTAGCACGCTAGAATTATCAAACATTTCTTCCAATATTTGATAACCTCACTAGACAAGCTCAGGTACGAGTAATAAAAGAAGAAAGCGAGTGAAGTATAAGAAGTGTATTAGCGTACTAGTGCTATTTTTGTTGGGAATAAACAATACCTTCGCATCTGACGATGACAGATATTTCCAAGCGTATTCCCAAATTATAGGCAGTAAACCCGACAGTGAAGAAGAGTTAACGGCATTAGTCTCTGACTCTGATGTCTTATCTGAACAGTCATCTCTTGCATCTGTTTACATTGCTTTACTGCAATCTATGCTTGATCATCCCACGGGATTCGAAGAGTACAAACTTGCCCCGAAAGACCACTTAAAAGATATAAAGCGTTCACACCCAGCGTTGTATTTCAGACACAACATTCTGTCAGCTTATAACCTCGCCATTCAGGAAAAGTGGCGTTTAGCCCATAGCACTATTGACGAAGTAATAGCGTTTGCCAACGACAATGATCCTGAGCTTTACTTTGACGCTATTGCGACTAAATCCATTTTTCTAGCGAGAATGGGACTAATAAGAGCATCCCTAAACTCTGGCGCGAAAGTGTTAGGCGAACTGCCTTCATTAACCGAAAAACGCTTCTTTGGAGACGGTGCAATAGAAAACATGGAGCTTGAGATAGGGCTCAATATGTCTTACTTAGGGGAGAATAAGCGTGCTTTAGAATTGTGTTCTCGTGCAGAGACCTTTTTTTATACTAGGCCTTTGTCTAGCCCCCATCGGTATTACCAAATTGCCCTAGACTGCCAACGAAGAAGCCTCGAGAACTTAGGTCGAATAGATGAGGCTTTCGACATGCTCGAAAAATACACCGAATACGCTACATCCATTGAGGACTGGAATACCTACACCTATGGACTAGTTTTAAAAATTGAATATTTCTATGCTCTGGGCAAAGTAAAAGAGGCGCATGAATTAATTGAAAAAACTGAGAGTTTCATATCCTTACTACCGACCTCATACGATACTAACACTTATCAAATTTCTCGGTTCAAAGCACTAGTAGAACAGAGTGAGTTTGAAAGAGCTAACGCGTTGTCAGCTTTAATTATCGACAACTTGAGTGACGAGTACAGCTCACCCGATTTACATTGGGCACAATTCAAATCTATTCAGTCTTCTCTTTTCGAGCAGTTGGGGAACAAAGAGGCTGCCATTTCAGCATTGCGAGACAGTAAGAACTTTTATCAATCTCTTTACTATCAAACTGACGACAGAAAAGAACTGTTTAGCGACTATTATGAAAGTGCGTTAGCTGAGCGAAAACTACAACTCTTAAAACAACAGCACGAATTATCTCAACTGGAACTTGCAAACAGCAACAGAATGAATCTAATTCTTACTGCTGGGGCGCTGACTTTATTAGGACTTTTAGCCCTCATTAGCTATCTATATGCTGTCCAGCGAAGGTTGAAAAGAGAACAGGAAACATTAGCGACCGTAGATACGCTCACAGGCGTTCGTAATAGAAGAAGTTTACTCGGCGCAGTGCAGTTAGAGCTAAATGAAGCAAAGGCGTATAAAAACGACTTATCTCTGGTGTTAATCGATTTAGATAACTTCAAAGAAATCAATGACAACTATGGCCATGAGTGTGGGGACGATTTACTCAAAGCCTTTTGTGAACACGTTTCCAAGTCCATTAGAAAAACAGATACATTTGGACGTTATGGTGGAGAGGAGTTCATTCTGTGCCTTCCTAACACGTCGGCTGCCGAGGCTAAAGAAGTTGTTAGCTCTATCCTTGATAGTTATCGAAAAGTGCGTATTACGCCAAATATCAGCGCACAAACCTTTTCTGCTGGCATCGCGCAGTATCAAACGGGGATTGAAACATCGAATCTCATTAAACAGTGTGACGAAGCACTTTATGTCGCTAAAAGGTTTGGTAGGAATAGAGTTTGTATTTTCAGTCAGGATGACTAAGAAAACCAAAGAATTGAACGCCAATAAGTCGAGCGTACTACAGTATTAGAGTCATCAGACTTTAACACTGTAGTAACTAGTTTTAGCTACAGTCACTCGCGCGTTTCAAGCGACTGTTTTCGCTTATCCAACATTACTCGGTAACGGGCGTTCCGTCCTTATTAAATTTCGCTATTTCGGCCCCAGAAGACTCCCATTCTTCCTTTTCAGCTTTAGTGGCTCTGGGTGAGAACCAGCCAACGTAGGCGTAAAATATCCCTATTAGGGGCGCCGTCCAACAAGCAAAGGCAAGAGGGATGTACAGCAGGTTTTCTAAGTTTGCGCCAGAAATACCCAGGCCAAGAGCAGATATCACAAACGCACCACCGGCATTCCAAGGGATGAGCGGAGACATTAACGTGCCCCCTTCTTCAATGCCACGGGACAGGTTAAGCGTGGAATAACCCATGCCTCTATAAACAGGTGAATACATTCTTCCCGGCAAGGCTACCGACAAGTACGGGTCGCCAGCCACCAGATTAGTAGAAAACGCCGTACCAACCGCTGCTATCTGTGTACCAGCAAAGGTTCTCGCTTTACTCTTTATTGCATTGATAATGCTTCTTAGGCAGCCTGTCGTTTCTAACGCTCCACCGAAACCAAGCGCAATCAATACCAATGAAATAGTCCACATCATTGACTGAACGCCGCCGCGATTAAGCAAACTATCTATTTCAACAATATTCGTTTGGATGGCATATCCGTTATTTGCATAATCGAAAACGGCTTGCAAACTCTGCCCTTGCATAAACATGGCGAAAGCTCCTCCCACAACCGCTCCTGCAAATAACGCAGGAAGGGGGGGAATTTTCTTTAAGGCTAACCCCATAACAACAAGCGCTGGCAATAACGCCCACCCCGTAACGGTAAAGTTATCTTCTAATGCACTGGTGATACCTGCAATTTTTGCAAATGAGACGCTCTGAGCATCGATAACGAAGAAGCCGACGCCAAGGTAAATCAGAAATGCGAGCACCATGGCAGGGATTGTCGTTGCCATCATATTCTTGATATGTGAAAACACGTCGGTACCTGTAACCGCTGGAGCAAGGTTTGTGGTATCCGACAGCGGCGATACCTTGTCTCCGAAAAAGGCGCCTGAAACTACTGCTCCCGCCGTCCAGTACATGGGGATATCGAATCCTTCACCGATACCCATTAATGCTAAACCAACGGTGCCTACGCTGCCCCAACTTGTGCCTAAAGAAACTGAAACGACTGCACAGATAACCATACCCGCGGCCAGAAAAATTTGGGGAGACAGGGTCTTTAACCCGTAGTAAATAATGGTGGGTACCGTACCGCTGGCTATCCAAATACCTATGATCATCCCTACAACAATAAGTACACTTACCGACGGCAACGCAACATGGATAACTTTAAAGATTCCTGCCCGCACTTCTTCCCACGTTAGACCAAGATAAGTGCCAACAAAACTTGTTAATGCTATGCCAATGGCAAGCGGTATATGAGGCTCAAACACGCCGAAGTAAAATATCTGGGTGCCGAGGATTAAAAGCGTCAATACAACAGGTGTTAACGCAAGTAAGAGACTTGGTGTTGCACGCTGTTCATCTGTCATTTTACTACCCTGTAATTTTCCCGAATGACAAGAATGAATGCAGGACGGAAACACGTCTTATCTACTTTCATCTCACCAACGATTGTTGTTTATATTACAGGTTGGCTACGGGATGAACTGCATAATAGATCGATAAACGGAAGGCTCAAGGTCGGTGCAAACAAAAAAAAGCCGCCAGTTTTTGAGGTTGGCGGCGTTGTTTTTTCTAGTAGCGTTGAGAGCTACTTACTGTTTAGTTTTGGCAACTTATACTCGCCGATTTGTCACCCTCAGGGGTAAACTGAATATCTGCCACACTCAAGCTAGCCTTCCCTGAACTTCCCAGCTCAAACGGCACAACAAGGCCGGTAAAATCGATACCTTCATTAACAAAGCACTGTAGGTCAATACTTATGTTTGTCCATGTGTCAGCTGGCATTGCCTTTAGCTGCTCGCTAATATCAATTTGAGTTGAACAGCTGCCCGCTGCGTCTCCCTCGCCTTCACAGTTCATGCCTACCGTTACAGGTGCATTTATGTCTGAGTGACGACTAACGTTAAAGCTTAGGGCACCATGCGTAAGTAATTGCGCACTTAAATCTTCACGGAAAAAGCTCTTGCTTGCAAAACGCATAGCGGCGAACTCAGTGCCATCGAAAGTGATTTTACGCGCATCTTCCTGCACTTCCTTATCAACCGTACGATAAGTAATAGCTCCAACAGTATGCGTGCTAGCGTTCACTGCCAGAGAATCATCACCAGAGTAAAGCCATAATACCCAAGGTGCCTCAACCGAGCCCTTTAGAATTGCCATCGGCTTGTTGCTGTCAGTACTGACTCTAATTTCAGTATTTAGCGTATCGCTTAGAACGTTGTCATCGCTGTACGTTAAGCCGAAGCCATAAGGCAGCAAAGGTTCATAGGTTTCATCGCCCTTGTTAACGATCTGCTGAGGCTCTGACGGCCACGAGAAAGACAGCTTGCCTTTAAAGTCCTGCTCACCAAACAAAACGTCTGCCACCGCTGCACCTTCAGAGCCAGGAAGCCAAGCTGCAACAAATGCATCAGATGCATTTAGCTCTGCGTTAACCCACATCGGACGGCCGCTGATAAACACCGACACCACGGGAATTCCCTGAGATTTCAAGTTTTCGAGCAACGCTAGATCCGTCTTGCTACCGTGTTGATAAATTAAGGTTTCTCTATCGCCATGACCTTCTGCATAAGGCTCTTCACCGAACACCACTATGGCGACATCAGGTTTAGTTTCAAAGCTACCGTCAACCGATAGCTGTACGTTACCACCTGCATTTTCTACATGTGCTTTAATACCGTCATAAATAGAGCTGCCGCCAGGGAAGTCATCGTTGGTATTATTTGTGCCTTGCCACGTAATACTCCAACCACCTGATTGCTTGCCGATGTTATCCGCACCATCGCCCGCTACCAATATGCGTTTGCTTGCAGAAATCGGGAGGGTTTTATTTTTATTTTTCAGCAGTACCAGAGACTCGCGCACCGCTTGCGCCGCCACTTCTCTATGCTCTGCCTTACCAATAAGCGAACGGTCGCCAGATAACGGGCGGTTTGCCGGGCTTGGCTTTTCGAAAAGTCCAGCGCGTACTTTCACTCGAAGAATTCGGCGTACCGCATCATCAATACGCGACATAGGGATGGTGCCGTCGTTTACTTGAGCAAGAGTGTTGTCATACAGCACCTTCCAATCGTTTGGCACCATGAAGATATCTAAGCCTGCGTTAATGGCCTGCGCACAATCTTCGTTGTTGCAACCTTTAACTTGCCCATGACCGTTCCAGTCACCAACAACAAACCCGTCAAAGCCCATTTGCTCTTTAAGTACGTCTGTTAGTAAGTATTTATGACCATGAAGCTTCTCGCCATTCCAGCTATTGAACGACGCCATGACAGACTGCGCGCCCGCCGTTAATCCGCCCACATAGCCTTGGGCGTGAATATCAAATAACTCTTGTTCGCTGGCAACATTGTCACCTTGGTCATCACCGCCAACCGTACCGCCGTCACCTACAAAGTGCTTTACTGTACTAATTACACGATGATCACTTAAAAAGTCTTTGTCAGCCGCGCCTTGAAGACCTTTAACCACTGAAGCAGCATACTCTCTAACAATGGCTGGGTCTTCAGAATAGCTCTCGTAGGTTCTGCCCCATCGGTCATCGCGAACCACAGCAACGGTAGGCGCAAATACCCAATCGATACCTGTTGCCATGACCTCTATAGCTGTAATGTGCGCAATCTTCTCTACCAGTTCAGGGTTATTCGCCGCGCCTAATCCAATGTTGTGAGGAAACAAGGTTGCGCCTATAACATTGTTATGACCGTGAACAGCGTCTGTCCCCCACATTGTAGGAATTGTCGAGCCGTCCAAACTGTCATCGATGGAAGCCTGATAAAGCTTTTCTGCAAGTGCTACCCAGTCTTCTGGTGTGGCGTGCTTGTCGTTATTAGGGAATGCACCACCGCCGTTAAGATAAGAACCAAATCCATATTTTCGCATATCTTCTACCGTGATATTGCGAATTTCAGGCTGGATCATCTGCGCAATTTTTTGCTCGATAGTCATGGTAGACAGAATTTCTTCTACCTTAGTTTCGACAGTAGCGTTTGTTTTAACTTCAATATCTAGTTTAGGCCATACCTCGCCCGCTTTGTTTGGCTGTGGCTCAACGTCATCGACTGAAGACGTATTTTTTTCAGCTGAACATGCACTAACTAAAACGCCAACCAATGCACCGGTAACAACTTTCGCGATTATACTTTTTCGCATTATTTATCCTCGTTACTTTTCAGTGGTATTAATGTGAGATACGCGACTTCCTACAAGGCCATAGTAGGCAATGTAAAGGTAGCAAGAAGCGGGTAGTAAAAATGACAGCGTAACGCCGACGGTGTCTGCAAGCATGCCTTGAAGCAGTGGAATAATGGCACCGCCAACTATGGCTAAACAAAGAATGCCTGAACCTTGTGGGGTGTCTTTTCCTAGCTGGTGAAGTGCAAGACTAAAAATGGTAGGGAACATGATTGAGTTAAACAAACCTACTCCCAAAATGCTCCACAGCGCTATGTCTCCTGTGCTTGAAAGTGATAGCAAAATAAGCGCAATAGCCACACAAGCGTTGAACGCCAGCACGTAGCCACCCGAGATTTTTTGCATGACCACAGCACCGATAAAGCGCCCTACCATCGCGCCTCCCCAGTAGTAAGCAAGCAGCTTGGCCGCCCCTGCCTCACTTAATCCGCCAACCGCCGGACTCGCTAGATAATTCACTAGCATGCTGCCAATAGCCACTTCCGCGCCGACATACATAAAAATGCCGACAGCGCCTAAAACAAGGTGCTTGTGATGCCATGCACCTCCTTTAAATACTCCAGTGCTTGCGCTGGTGTGATTTAGCTTCGGCAGCTTTAAATACATGAAAATAAGAGCCAGAAGAAGCAAAGACGCTGCAAGAATTAGGTAAGGCACTTGCACGTCTGAAGCGCCTGGCGTACCGCCTCCATGCTCTCCTGTAGCGCCGTAGATAAGATAAGAACCGAAGAAGGGAGCCACGGTTGTACCAAAAGCGTTAAATGCTTGGGTCATGGTGAGTCGTGACGAGGCAGTTTTAGGGTCGCCGAGTGCCGTTACATAAGGGTTGGCAGACACCTGAAGTACGGTTATACCAGACGCTAATACAAAAAGAGCTAACAGAAAAATACCGTATATTTGACTTGATGCAGCGGGGAAGAACAGCAAGCATCCCACGCAGGCTATAGCGAGCCCAAGTACAATACCTTTCTGGTAACCAATGCGCGACACCACCATGCCTGCAGGCAGTGACACAATGAAATAGGCACTAAAAAAGCAAAACTGAATCAGCATTGCTTGTGTGAAGCTAAGGTTGAATGCACCTTTTAAGTAAGGAATAAGGATGTCATTCAAACAGGTAATAAAACCCCACATGAAGAACAGCGTGGTGAGTGAGATAAGCGCAAAACGGTATCCACCGTTTGCCTCTGCCTCTTGAGCGCTTGAAATATTAGGCTGCACTGGTGTGTCCACGAATAACCTCTGTTGCTATTTTTCTATTTAATGATAAATTTACATTTGAAAGCGCTTACATCTAACTTTAAATAATTTTGTAAGCGCTTACATTGAAGAGATAATTACACGAAGCGTAATCGAATTCAATGTAAATATGATGTTATTTGCCCTGTCTAGTGCAGGGTTAATATGAAAAAATTGTTATAGTCAGGACATACCCACGATGCAAGAAATTAACCTTCCATCCAATTCAATGATGTTGTCGAAAGACTTTTTGTTTGGTGTGGCTACATCAAGTTTCCAAATAGAGGGAGACAGAAAAGGAAGATTAGATTGTATTTGGGACACGTTCTGCGAAAAGAAAAATGCCATTACTGATGCCACTAACGGTGACATTGCCTGTAACCACATAGATTTGTGGAAACAAGATGTAGAGCTAATTGATTCTCTTGGTGTTGATGCTTATAGACTGTCTATCTCGTGGCCGCGAGTGATGAAACAGGACGGTAGCGTAAACGAAGTGGGCATGCGCTTTTACGTAAACTTAGTCAATGAAGTTATCAAGCGCGGCATGAAAGTGTTCGTTACGCTTTATCACTGGGATTTACCACAACACCTTGAGGACAATGGTGGCTGGCTTAATCGCAACACAGCCTATGAATTCGAAAAATATGCTGAAGCCGTAGCAAACGCGTTGGGAGAAAAAGTCCACTCTTACGCGACATTAAATGAGCCATTTTGTTCAGCCTATTTGGGTTATGAGGCAGGCATTCATGCACCTGGAAAGACAGGCATGGCAAATGGTCGAAAGGCAGCGCATCACTTATTGCTTGCTCACGGTTTAGCGTTGAAGGTGCTTAACCGAGTTTGCCCAAAAAGCCAAAACGGTATCGTACTTAACTTTAGCAATTGCCATACAAAAAGTGATTCACCCGAAGACATACACGCCGCCAAACTCGCCGATGATTACCAAAACCAATGGTATTTAAAGCCTATTATTGAAGGCAAATATCCAGACATTATCGATAAGCTCGCTCCCGACGTTAAGCCCGACATTGCGGAAGGTGATATGGCTATTATCTGCCAACCAATCGATTACTTAGGCATTAATTATTACACCCGCACTGTGTATCAAAGTGATGGCAATGGTTGGTTTGAAATTGTGCCTCCAGCCACAACCGAATTAACCGCAATGGGCTGGGAAATCACTCCGGATGCCTTTACCGAGCTGCTTGTTGATTTGCACCAACGCTATGACTTACCGCCTATTTATATCACTGAAAACGGAGCAGCAATGGATGATGAGCTCATAGATGGGGAAGTGTTGGACAATGGGCGTACCGCCTACTTCCACACCCATTTAAATGCGGTAAATGAAGCAATAGAAAAAGGCGTAGACATACGCGGATATTTTGCATGGAGCCTAATGGACAACTTTGAGTGGGCGCTGGGCTATTCAAAGCGTTTCGGCATAGTTTATGTCGACTACGAAACCCAAAAACGTACGCCAAAACAAAGCGCTTTGGCTTATTCAAAACTGGTTAAGAGCCGGATAAATGGGTACATTAGCGGTATCAAATAAGGACAAGTACCAAACCGTATGGCAACAATTTACCAAGTATCAGAGGCCGCAGGTGTTTCGTTAGCTACCGTTTCTCGCGTTATGAATGGCAACGCGAAGGTAAGCGAGCGCACCCGCAAAAAAGTAGAGGATGCTATGGCATCGTTGGGATACCAGCCCAATGCCATTGCGCAATCTCTTGCGTCAAACCGCACTAACAGCGTCGGTTTGCTCGTATCTGAACTGCACGGCTCTTACTTTGGCGACTTGATGAGTACGGTAGAACATGTGCTTAAACAAAACGGTAAGCACGTTATTATTACCGCCGGTCATGTGGATGAAAAGCGCGAGCACGAAGCTATTGAGTTTTTAAAAAGCCGCCGTTGCGATGCCTTGATTCTTCACGCTGAAGCTGTCTCCGATGACTACTTAAAAACACTAGTAGACAGTAAGATCCCCGTTGTTGTGATAAACCGAAAAGTGGACGCTCTCGACGAGAACTGCTTTGTTGTGGACAACGAAAGAGGCGGCTACATGGCAACGAAAGCTGCTATTGATGCAGGCCACAAAAAGATTGCGTACATCAGCGGCCCGCTATTTAAAAAGGATGCGAGCGATCGTTTGGCAGGTCACAAAAGAGCCCTTCAAGAAGCAGGGGTTACCTTTAGTGAAAACAGTGTTTTTGAAGGCGACTTCCACGAGTCATCAGGCCAAGAAGGCATGCAGCATCTTCAGAAAACATTCTCTGACTTTACCGCATTGGTATGCGCAAACGACGAAATGGCCTCTGGTGCAATGACCGCTGCACGAGAAGCGGGATTTGATATACCGTCACAGCTTTCTATCATTGGCTTCGATAACGTACTGTTTTCGCGCTACCTTTATCCAAAACTCACTACAATTAATAACCCTATTCACGCTATGGGAGAAATGGCTGCTTATTGGGTGCTACAACATGTTTATGACATAAAAAGCCCTATTCCTATTGAGCACTTATTTGAACCCGAAGTGGTAAATAGGGACACATTAGGCAAATTATAAAATGAATAAAGCCCTGTCTCCGTCGCTGTATTACACACTCATTGTCTCTCTTGGAGGGTTTATTTTTGGCTTCGATGCCAGTGTAATAGCAGGAGCCAATGGCTTTATCGATGCCGAATTTAACCTAAGCGATTGGCAGCAAGGCTTCGTCGTAAGCTCACCGACACTAGGCGCGCTAATAGCCATGCTATTTGCCGGCGGCGTTAGCGACGCTATTGGCAGGCGCAAAGCACTCATTCTTGTCGCTTTCCTTTACCTGCTTTCTTCTGTCGGCTCAGCCCTAGCCCCTAATTTCGAACTATTAGTGCTTTCTCGCTTTATTGGCGGCATTGCGTTTTGTTCGCTGATCATTGCCCCGCTGTATATTTCGGAAATAAGCGCCCCAGAAAACCGCGGCAAAATGGTGTCGGTGAACCAGCTAAACATTGTATTTGGCTTCGCCCTATCCTATTTCACCAACTATTACCTGTTGCAGCTCAGCAATAGCGGTGCAGGTTGGGTTACTGAATGGAGTATAGATACGCATTTGTGGCGCTACATGCTGGGCTTGGAGGTTATCCCCGCAGCACTATGGTTTGGTTTACTGTTTACTATTCCGCGTAGCCCCAGGTGGCTGGTACTCAAAGGCCAGCACGAGGAAGCCGAACAGGTTATAAACCGCTTATTCGACAAAGCCCAAGCCGGCGCTCTTGTTGAAGATATAGCGTCTTCACTTAAAGAAAAGTCGTGGCCTTTTCGTGAACGCCTAGGCTTTCTAAAGGCGAAGGCCATGCGATTTCCGTTAATGGTGGGCATTATTATTGCCATTGCTCAGCAAATTACCGGCATTAACGTTATCTTTTTTTACGCGCCCACGATTTTTGAACAAAGCGGTGTAGGTACCAATGCGGCATTTATGCAGGCTGTATGGATTGGCTTGGTTAACGTAGCATTTACCGTGGTTGCTATGCTAACTATTGATAAATGGGGAAGAAAACCGCTGCTGCTGATTGGCTTAACTGGCGTAGTGATCAGCATGTCTATTTGTACCTATGGCTTTAAACAGGCGACATATCAAGTACAGCAAACGGCCATAAACGAAATACAGCAAGATGCGCCGAGTGTGGCAATAAAGCTAACTCCACTAACCAACGATATTTACTATTCAGACGTTGAGTTTAAGCGCACGCTAAAGACCACACTTACCAGCGACGAATACGATGCATATCAGCAACCATTGCTAACTAGCAGTATTAATATGAATGCACCTTTAGTGTTGTTTGGCATCATTGCGTTTGTTGCTTCGTTTGCGATGTCCCTTGGCCCTGTGATGTGGGCGATGCTTGCTGAAATTTTTCCGAATCAAACCCGCGCTTTGGCTATTTCATTAGTGGGCATGGTGAATTCACTCACCAGTTTTCTAGTTCAAGTTGTTTTCCCTTGGGAGTTGGCCAACTTGGGAGCCGCGGCCACGTTTGCAATTTACGGCGGGTTCGCCTTAGTCAGCCTGATATTAGTTGCCAAGCTCTTCCCAGAAACAAAAGGGAGAACCTTGGAGGAAATCACAGAAGAATTTGAGCAATGTGCATAATTTAAAACAGCACTGATGTTCAAGTGACCATGTTAAGGCGCTGACCTTTACTCAGGTTACCAACACTCCCTTCATCTAGTGATAGTGTTGATGACACATTTAACGCGCTTGGCGTAACGTGAGAAGCAACTAGGATGAGATGGTTGGCAGCGTAGCGATTTAATACCTCACACACTTTATGCTGAGTAGTCACATCCAAGCCCTCGAAGGGTTCATCAACAAGCAACACTTTTGCGTGAGATAAAATAGCGCGCGCTAAGGCTAGTCGCTTACGCTCTCCCCCAGAGAGCGTCCTACCCGCCTTGCCAACCCACATAGACAACGGCAACAGTGCCTCTAGCCCTAATTGAGCTAACAGGTTAGTCATGTCATCAAGGGGAATACCCATTCCGGCAGGGTCTAAATTTGAAGAGACACTGCCAGAAAGCACTATTGGCTCTTGTTCCACATAGCGCCAGTTTTTAATTAAGCCATCGGCTATACGCATGCCATCCACTTCTTTAAGTCCAGTAGAAGGCACAACCCCCGCAATTGACTGAAGCAAAGATGACTTACCACAGCCTGACGGCCCGGATATACATACGATGCCAGTGGCTGGGAATGTAGCATTGACCAAAGGTAAGCGTCTATTTTTGGCAGTATAATCAGATAACGTAAGTGAATGGTGCAGTTCGGTGCGTTCAAGTACTTTAATGGGTGAGGTTTTGAGCTTCTTAAGGGCTTTCGCGCTTTGTTTGTGCTGTGCAAACTTGGTAATGCTGTGAAAAGCTGCACCAGCCCAATCAGGCGCAGCCATCAATATCATGGGCACAACAATAGCAATAGGCATATACGAAAAGTCAGATATTGGACTTACTGCGCCCGACATAACTAACACTACCGCGAAAAATGCCGCGCCTTGAAACCACCAGCTCGCGCGTTGCGCTTTGTCTTTCTGCGTAGTTTGTTGTCGCCACACCCTGTCAGCACTCGGCACACTATTGATCACATGCCCCCCCTCTTCCTGCGGCTTATCTGTCATTGTTTTATTTAAGTGCCATAAAGCGCTGCAGTTAAGGAAGTCGGCTGACTCTTGCCGAAACACTTTATTTTCCTTTGTCGCTTTTTTCGCAACGTTTAAACCAATAAAGCCTTGCAGCACAACGATGAAGAGCCAAATAGCAAAAAGCGTAATTAAAAACGAGGTGCCGGGAAGATTAAACCATACTGCAACAACGCAAAGATTTGTGAATATAAATGTGATGTTAGAAAGCGGAGCTATCCATGCAATCCAACGGCTGGCAAGCTCTTCGGTATGCTGGGCTAATGCTTCTGTGGTGAACGCTTTGTCGGTAATTTTACTGTTTTCAAGTTGCCTAAAAACACGTAGTCGCCCCCCTGCGATACGCGCAAGTAAATCGTTGTGCCCCACCCACATACTGGCATACCCAGATGCTATGCGAAGTAGTGCTAGCGCGCGAATGACCACCGCCGGAATAACGTAATTAAAACCTACAGGTGCAATAGCGCTGATAGCAATAAACCACGAAGAAATAACAAGAATAGTTATTCCTGCCATACCATGTAAAAAAGCAAGCAGCAGCGTGAGATAAGCCGGTTTACTTTTCATCAAGGCCACACTCCTTTTGATTGGCATTCGTCTTAAAGCTCGTTTCCGTCACGCTGCTACAGCCTTGTAGGTGCCCGTCTTGTACTGCACCTATTTTGCTTTTAAGCCCTGCCTCTGATTTTGACTTTGAGTTGAAGTTTGAGTTGGAAATGGCGTCTTGTTCATTCGTACTGCGCGATACCGTCCAAAAGCGGTTAAACCAGTTTGCAGGGAGTGCTTTGTGAGAAGCCCAAATCAGTGTTTTGTCTCTACCCAAACGTTCAATTAACTGTGCCAATCTTGCTTGCTGGGAATCTGGCAAATGGGCTGTAGGCTCGTCTAGTAACCATATATCGTCTTTGCGCAACAGCGCTCTCGCTAGCGACAGCCGTTGCGCTTCGCCACCTGAAAGCAGCGGATAATCAGTCATTACCGTATCAAGCCCGCAAGGCAATAACGACAGCCAGCCGTCAAGCTCTACTGCTTCTAGCGCTTTCATAAGCGCGTCGTCTGTATAGCTGTCGTTTAAGCACAAGTTCTCACGCACGGTACCTGGCGTGATCACGGGGTGTTGGGTTATCCAAATTACCGGTTCCCTGAATGTATGTGTGCTAGGTCTTTGACCACCTAAGGCTTCTAATAATAATGTTTTACCTGAACCAGAGCGCCCGCTAATGAGTATTTTATCGCCCTTTAATACTACAAGGGATTCAGCGTGCAAAAGTGCAGGAGGATCATCAACAGCCGATTTATCCTTACCGCTGGGCAAGCGAGGTTGCGGGGCGTTTATGTCAAAAACCTTAAGGTTTTTAGCCGCAAGCAATACCTCGTGTTGTGATGAATAATGGTGGGTTGTGTCAGCGTTGACCGGATTCACTGCACTACCATCAAGATTTTGTGTGAAGCGCGAGAATAACGGCGCGAGTTCAGCTTTGGCGGCTTCTGCTTGCGCCTTTTGATGGTATACCTGCCCCAGCTTTTTCATTTCACTGAGTAACAATGGCACAGTCAGCAATATCCATAAGCCCTGCTGGAGCGTTATCTCCGGCCCAATACTCAATTCGCCTAACAGTGAAAAACCAATAAATACTGCCGTAAGTGCAACCGCGAGTGTTGCGAAGAAGTCGAGCACGCTGTTGGACAAAAAGGCTACGCTCACTACTTTCATAGTACGCGCATTCAAATTTTCACTGGCATCTTTAAGCAGGGCAGTTTGTTTTTGGTGCGCCTGATAGCTAGTCAGCATAGGCAATGCAGCTAGCCTATCAGTAAATAAACTTCCCAAACGTTCAAGGGCGATAAAGTGCTTTCGATGAAGGGCTGCCGCCCCTTTACCCACAATAATCATAAAAAGCGGCACTACCGGCAATGTCAGTAATAGGCCAATTCCTATAACGGGGTTCACATAAAAGATAACGGCTAAAGCAAACAAGGGGACAACAACTGCAATCATTTGCTGCACTCGATATTCAAGTGCCCAGTCAGCAAAAGCCTGTAAGTGCTGCAGCCACACCGTTTGCCAATAGTAAACCGAGTGCTGTCGAATAAGCGCATGTTGACGCTCAATGAATACGCGTTGTAGGTGCTGTTCGAGCTTGTTTAACACCTGCATTTTTGCACTACTAGATAAGGCATTGAATGCGCCTTGAAGCAGCCAACTCATTCCCAGAGAAACGGCAAGTCCTGTGACATCACTCGCTGTTGCAGGAGTCTGGTTTACTACCCAGTCATGAGCAATATGTGAAAAATAATAGAACCCAATAATCAAAGAAAAAAGCGACAAACACTTAACCATTACTTGGGCCGTAAGAGAGGTACGCAAGCCAAGCGACTGCGCCTTATCTATCTTATTGGACCACGCGTTCAGCGTTTGCCGGTTGGGAACTTTTTCTTTGATCACTGTGGTTTTGACTCATCTTTTTCGTTACTTAGTAACGAGAGCAAATCTCGCATTTCTTTTTCATTCTTTTCCAAGTGGTGGTGGGCTGGCTGCAAGAACCCTCAGCGGCAGGGACGCTACTGAAGAGCCCCCATGGACGAGTTCACCCCGTGTCCTTGCGGCCAGCCTACCTCCACTTCTATTCTTGGTCTTCGGGTCTATCCATATTTTCCGTCGACTCCAACCACATGGCGTTGATAATGCCAAAAGAGCACGCCAGCAAAACTCCTAAAATCCAAGCGAAATACCACATAGCGTTCTCCTTAATAAATGGTGTGAGACTGGTCGAGGTCTTCGTTTTTAATGCGCCCGCGCATTACGTAAAAGCTATAGGCCGTGTAGCTAAGTACAATAGGCACAAAGATACAGGCAACGATAAACATTACGTTTAGCGTCATATGGCTAGACGTAGCGTCCCATACGGTTAAGCTCGCCTCTGGCATAGTGATGCTTGGCATTAGGAATGGGAACATTGAAAAGCCAGCTGTTAAGATAACGCCTGCTATAAATAGCGCACTCGATACAAACGCCATGCCTGCATTACCTTTCTTAGAGAAAAGCGCACAGGCCAGACCCGCAATAATACCCAGCACAGGTGCTGCCATCATAAGGGGGTATTTGCTGTAGTTGCTCATCCAAGCTCCAGCTTCAATGGCAACCTCTTTCTTAAGTGGATTTGACGTTGCAATAGTGTCGACTGCCGACGTAATCACGAAGCCATCTAATCCAAATGCTACCCAAAGACCTGCAAGTACAAATAGCGTGACACCAGCCAGGCTTAACACAACCGATACTGCACGTGCGCGAACTTCAATAAAGCCATCGGTTTTCATTTGTAGCCAGGTTGCACCGTGATTCAGCAACATAGCCACAGAAAGCAATCCTGCCACCAGCGCAAACGGTGTTAAAAGGCCAAAGAACGAGCCTGTGTAGGTTGATTTAAGCGTGCTGTCCATTTCAAACGGTACGCCCAACAGCAGGTTACCAAACGCCACACCAAAGATAAGGGCTGGGATAATACCGCCAGCAAATAACGCCCAATCCCACGCTTTACGCCACTGCGGGTTTGGTAATTTACTGCGGTAATCAAAGCCTATCGGGCGCATCCAAAGGGCAATTAAGGTAAGGGCCAGCGCAAGGTAAAAACCAGAAAACGCAGTGGCGTAAATCATCGGCCACGCGGCAAAAATAGCGCCACCTGCGGTGATAAACCAAACTTGGTTGCCATCCCAGTGCGGCCCTACTGTATTTATCATTACGCGGCGCTCTTTGTCATTTTTACCAATAAGCGTGAGCAGTGCTCCAACGCCCAAATCGAAGCCATCAGTAACCGCGAAGCCAATTAGCAGAACGCCAACCAAGCACCACCAAATGACTCTCAGTAGTTCATAATCAATCATGCTTTTGCTCCTTGCTCATCAAGGTCAATAAGATCAAATTCAGTGTCAGACTGCTTATCTTCAGGTGGAACTGGCCCTTTCTTGGCAAACTTCTTCATTAGGTAAAAACCAATAATGAACATGCCGGTGTAGAAAGCACTGTAGGCTACAAGGGTTATTACCACGTCGCTTACGGCGAGATTAGATACCGACGTATGCACCGGAAGCACCTCTGCAATTGACCATGGTTGGCGGCCATATTCAGCGACAAACCAGCCAGCCTCACAGGCAATCCAAGGAAGCGGCAAACCGTAGAGCGCGCTTTTTAATAGCCAACGTGGCTTAGTAATCTTGTGTTTAGTACTGTAGTAAAAGGCGCACACAAATAGCGCAAGCATAATAAAGCCAGCCACAACCATAAGGCGGAAACTCCAAAACAATGGGGCAACCGGCGGAATGCTGTAATCTACTGCCTGTTGAAGCGCGGCATCAGAAGGATTTGAAACGTTCTCAGTGAAAGGCTCTAGCAACATAGCGTAGCCCAAACTGTCTTTATTTTGGTCGAAGGCAGTACGTTGCTCAGCTGTCGCGGTGCCGTTTCTTACATCATCAAGTACTTCATAGGCTTTAATTCCGCTTAGAATACGCTCGCGATTCTCTTCTTTAAGATCCTTAATACCTTTTACTTCTTCGGTTAACGAACGGGTAGCAATAATGCCCATTGCCCAAGGAATTTGAAGGGCGTACTCGGTTTCCTGCTTTTCGTCGTTTGGAATACCAAACACAGTAAACGGCGCAGGTGCAGGATGGGTTTCGTACTCAGCTTCAACTGCTGCCAGCTTCACTTTTTGTACATCACCAAGCTCATAACCACTTTCATCACCTAGCACGATCACAGAAAGCGTTGAGGCTAGGCCGAAGCTAGCAGCTATGGCGAACGAACGGCGCGCAAAGGCGATATGCTTATGATTAAGCAGGTAGTAACTTGAAATTGCCAACACAAACATTGCGCCGGTCACGTAACCTGCTGATACAGTGTGAACAAATTTGACCTGTGCTACGGGGTTAAAAATAACCTCAGCAAAGCTGGTCATTTCCATACGCATGGCTTCAAAATTAAATTCAGCGCCTACCGGGTATTGCATCCAGCCGTTAGCAATCAAGATCCACAGTGCAGAGAAGTTTGAACCAATGGCCACCAGCCAAGTCGCCATCAGATGCTTCACCTTTGACATTTTGTCCCAGCCAAAGAAGAACAACCCCACGAAGGTAGATTCCAGGAAAAAGGCCATTAGGCCTTCGATGGCAAGTGGCGCACCGAAGATATCGCCTACATAGTGAGAATAGTAAGACCAATTCATTCCGAACTGGAATTCCATGGTTAAGCCTGTGGCTACACCAATGGCAAAGTTAATTCCAAACAGCTTTCCCCAGAATTGGGTCATCTGCTTATAAATTTCTTTACCCGTCATTACGTATACCGATTCCATAATGGCAAGTAAGAAACTAAGCCCCAAAGTTAAGGGTACAAATATAAAGTGGAACATTGCAGTTAATGCAAATTGCCACCGCGATAGTTCTATTAACGTATCGCTCATGGGTTATCTCCCTTGTATTTCGTGTGCGCGTTAAACGCTTAGCAGAAAAGTGGTTTAAAATTCAGTGATGAACACATGAATATGCCGCATGGCAAGAGCACGGTTTATGCCATACATCAGTAATTTGGCTGCTAAAGCGCAATTACCGATAAACGGCGGTATTTTCGTACTGTGCAGATAAATTATTCCACGACCGAGCGTGTGGCTTATTGATCCAACGCAACAATTGATGGCGATGCATTCGCCATATTTGTCATTTAGGTGACAAATATGGCACAAGAGAAAGGCTGCTTAGCAGATTGTCAAAAAGTGGAGTATAAGGAAAAGTTAAGGGGTATATGAGAGTGTGAACGCGCCTCGTAATTCTCCCAATTCAAACCCTGTAGCTTGATCACTGGGATAGTGCTTTAGAATGGATTGTTTTACTGAAGGTGCCACATTGGCTCCGTGGCATGCCATGCACACCTGACCTTGTTCAATCGCCATCATGTACCTAAACTCACCGCTTTCGCTATCGTATTGATAAGTTTCAATAGGTCTTTTAGGGGCCAAATTGTCTTGCTTAGCTTTGGTCAGTAATTGTGAAAACCACGCCAACTGCTCACGCTCCCATTGATCTGCCGCATTGTTTGGGTTCCTTACTTTCAGCGCGGTACGCCCAACCTCCCACCCATTTTGACTAAGCGCCAGAGCAATAGGAGCCGCTGCAATCTGGCATTCGTTAACGCCAGCCTCTAGCCCTCCGGATTGAATTGCTTGCTGTAGTCGTGACTTTAGCGCGCCTCCCAGTGCTTTTGCGTGTAATCGCGCTTCTTTGACTTTTTCCTGTACACTGTTTTCACTTTTTTTCTCATTGGCAGTCACTGTATCTGCCAATGAATGAGCACTACTTGCCAATAAGCTTATCACCACCAGCATTACGCTATTTTTCATTATAAAACTCTCTTTGGAATTGAATGAGTTGCTACCGAAGTATTGCCGTTTGTCTCAAACAGTGAACAAGCTCTATGCCAATATGATAAATTGCCAAAATTAAATTAGAACAAACTAATATTCAGCTACCCATGAATATATCCATAGTACAAGCAATGATAGATGCGATAGATAAACCCGCAATCTTCATTAACCCAAGCTACGTTATTGAAGCTGTCAACCAGCCCTACAGAGACACCTACCCTGTGGATATAAAGCTTGGCTTTAGCACCTGCTATCAAGTCTCTCACCGCAACAGCAAACCTTGCGATAAGTGCGGCGAGCATTGCCCCATGCAAGAGAGTAAAGCCACAGGACGAGCGGCTAGCGTAGTACACGTTCATACCACCAGTGAGGGTCAAAGCTACTGCGACATCCTCATGCGCCCGATCTTCGACGGTAGCGGAGAATTATTAGGTTTCTTGGAAATACTCGATAAGCTTTCGTTTGCCTCAAACCGACCTTCAGCAGGAAAGATGGTCGGCGAATCAGAAGCATTTAAAGCAATGCTAAACAAAATAAATCGCGCCGCTAACTCAGATATTTCAGTACTACTGTTTGGCGAAACCGGCACGGGTAAAGAGCTGGTGTCCCAAGCACTTCACTCGAGTAGTCACCGTGCTGGCAAACCATTTGTTGTCATCGAGTGTACCGGCATGTCTGACACGCTGCTTGAAAGCGAACTATTCGGTTATGAAAAAGGGGCATTTACAGGCGCAACCACAAATAAGAAAGGGCTCGTAGAAGCAGCGGAAGGCGGCACATTGTTTTTTGATGAAGTCGGCGATATCCCACTTTCCACACAAGTAAAGCTTCTGCGGCTGTTCGAGTCTCAAACTTATCGACCTGTAGGAAGCACAGTGTCTAAAAAGGCTGATTTTCGTTTAGTGTGTGCATCACACAAAAATCTAAAGCACATGGTGGAAACGGGCGAATTCAGACAAGACCTCTACTACCGCATTGCCGGTTTTCCTATCAACCTCCCTTCTTTAAGACAAAGAAAATCAGATATAGCACTGATAGCCGCGCATTTTTTGGCAATGTCTAAAGAGAAAAAACGGTTTCATAAAAACGCGCTAGAAAAACTAACCAACTACCCGTTCCCAGGCAATATTCGCGAACTCAAAAACATTGTAGACCAAGCTATTTTACTGGCTGATGAAACCGTTATTTACGATACAGACTTACCCGAGCTCGATAACATAAGCTCTGATGCTATCAATGATGCCTCTTCATCTCACAGTAACGTTGTGACCTTAGACGAATTGGAACGCCAATACTTACGTCAGGTTCACACGTCTTTTGAAGGCGATACCCAGCAACTTGCACAAGCGCTGGGAGTGAGTACCCGTACACTTTACAGAAAGCTGAAAAAAGCGGGGGTTGGAGATACGTAAAAAATAATAGGTAGAAAAATTACCAAAACGCAGGCTATGATAAAAAGGCGCTAACCAGATAAAGAAAAATGACTTTAAGACGCCTACTTACACTAACACTTTGCCTTTGTATGCTTTTGCAAAATGCATTAGCACTTGGCCTTGCTGCCCATACTATGCAGCAAGCACGTGCGTTTGTAGGTGAAGATATTGAACTTATTTGTACTGGCAAGACCATGCGCTACATTTCAATTAGCGCCACTGAGTTTGAAGGTGAGTTCGTTTTTGTTAGCCCCGAACTGCTCAAAGCACCCGCCGAGCACGTTGACTGTACCAATGGCACGTTAGCCGACTTACCTCAGGTTGACGAGCCACTACATGCCACATTACCTTTACTATCGCTGGTTCGCTATCGCGCTTTAGTCGCGCGTTTAGCGGCTAAGCCCTTTACAGATTTTGCTTACGCGGCGCCGCTAAGTCGTGCCCCACCACACGCATAACAACCTCCCAAACACACTGAACATGCATGCTTTCACCATGCACAACACTCGTTTTTTAAAATGGAATTGTTATGAAGCAATCTATCATTGCGCTTGCCGTATTCACTGCGTGCGCGCCCGTACACATTTACGCAAACACCATCGACTTAGCCGATAACACTTCGACAGAAGTGGTCACCGTTATTGGCACACCGCTTTCCCTTAGCACGCAAAATATCGAGCAAGAGTCTGTTAGTGCTACCAGCAATATTGACGCTGACTTTGGCGATCAGCTTGCCACATTACCTGGCGTGTCGATATCTCGAAACGGCCCAGTCACTGGGCTTATTCAGTATAGAGGACTTTATGGTGACCGAGTTGGCGTAAGCATTGATGGCGTTGATATTGCTGGAGCAGGACCAAACGCCATGGACTCGCCCCTTTCTCATGTGCTGCCAGAACCAGGACTGACCGCCACCCTTTACCGGGGGATTGTGCCAGTAAGTGCAGGTGTGCAGACGCTAGGCGGAAAGCTTCGCATTCACTCTGATGCCTCAGCACTTTTTGACTTGAATACAGGCTTTAGCGGTAGCGTAAGTGCCAGCGCAATATCTCCGGGGAGCGGTCAGCAATACCAAGGCAATCTGTTTTATAAGAGTGAGCAGGCTTTTGTTAGCGGCGCCTTCACTCATCAGCAGCGCGACGAACAAGAGTCGGGAGATAACAGCGTTATACCAAACAGCCATTACCAAAGAAATGGCGGTAAGTTTAGGGCGGGCTATGAGTGGGGCAATCACCAAGTCGATGTGAGTTATCAGCAACTTAATACTAACGAAAGCGGCACGCCTGCTTTAGCCATGGACATTGGTTTTATTGATGCCGCTTGGTATCGACTGGGCTATCGCTATAACGCAAACGATAGGGAGTTCTTCACGTTAAGCTGGTTTGGCAACAGCAACCATCATGCCATGGATAACTTCTCACAGCGCATGGTGATGTCTGCCGACATGGCGAGAGAGAATAACGCTGATGCTATTGCTCAAGGTGTAGATGCCACCTATGTAATGCCATTTTATGAAGGTGACCTCAAACTAGGTGCCAATCTGCACCACAGCAGGAATAACTCGACCATCACCAACCCTAATAACGGCATGTTCTTCGTTGATAACTTTACCAACGTAGAAAAAGACACAGCCAGCGTATACGCAGAATGGCAGCGAGATAAAGCATCTTATTCAACAACAATTGGTACCCGGTATACACGTGTTGACATGGATGCCGGGCTAGCCGGTTCTAATATGGTTATGATGAACCCAGCCATTGCTTCACTCGTTGATGATTTCAACGCGGCAGAACGCAGTAAGAGCTATAACATGTTAGATATTGCCGCTAGCACGCGATATCACGCCAGCGACAATGTCGATGTTGTCCTTGGCGTATCGCAGAAAAACCGTGCCCCTACTTACTTCGAGCGCTATACGTGGCTACCTCTTGGTATTTCTGGGGGAATGGCAGACGGATTTAACTACATTGGTAACTTGGCTCTAGACAACGAAACTGCACGCCAGATAGATGTGGGTATTGATTACCGTTTCAAAAGCTGGTCAGTTTCTCCTCGTCTCTTTTATCAAGATATTGAAGACTATATTACTGGTTCTCCCAGCATGAATATGGCTGCCAATATGGTCTCTACCATGATGGCAGGCACAACACCATTTCAGTGGACTAATACAGACGCCGTAATCAAAGGGGCAGATCTTACTGTTTCGGGTAACGTGTTTGATAACGTGAAGCTTAACGCAGTAGCAAGTGTTCAGCACGGTAATCGCGACGATATCGACGATGCGTTGTTTCGTATTTCCCCCGAACAGCTGATCACCACCATTCAGTGGGACACACAGCTGCTTGATGCGCCAATGGCACTCCAATTAACGTCAGAATTGGCAGGAGCACAAAACCACGTTTCAGCGCTACAAAGTGAAAACACTACCGCTGGATATGGATTAGTGCATATTACGGGGCTTTTCACCCTTATAGATAATGCACAGTCAAACCTTCAGGTAACGGCAACCGTTCATAACCTGTTTGATAAACACTACGCCCCACACACAGCAGGAATTAACCGCGTGATGAATACTGATGTTGCAGTAGGTGAGCGAGTACCCGCTGCGGGACGAGAGTGGCATTTATCGCTAAGCTACAGGTTCTAACCGTTTAAAACTCAAACTGCAAAAGGCATAAAGATAAACCAGTGATTCTCCTTCGCTGGTTTATCTACTCGTAATGTCTGATACACATGCCGTTTTAAACGCTAGAAATGAAAACTTATGCACTAACGTAAGTATTTTGAAGGTAAAGAGCTGTGTCAGATTACAGCGGGAAATAAGGTTGAGAATGCCTGCCACAAGAGCCGCAGGGCCAACAGTGTCACCACTATCTTGAACGCCAGCATAAATTTTTCAGCTGGGACACGCTTTAATACTTTCAAGCCGATGAATGTGCCGAGCGCACCACTGGCAATCATAATAATGATTAGCCCGGCCCACTGGGCAAAAGAAAACCCTACAAAGGTAAAAACAAACGCTTTAAGGCCGTGTTGCAGTGTCATACAGGTGGCAAACGTGCCGGTTATCTGCATTTTGCTGTAATTATTTCGGTGTACAAATGCCGCCACCAGAGGCCCTGTGGCACCTACAAACATTGAAACCAACGTGGTTACTAACCCTGCCAATGTTCTACCCGCGGGGTTCATTTCTTGTGCTTTGGGTTTACTCCCCCACACCAGAAATAAAATAAATGCGGCAACCGCAAATTGTATAATAACCAACGGCAGCTGAACCACAATAAACGACGCCAAGAACGCGCCAACGATTGCGCCTAAAGAAAAATACTTCAGCATACTCCAGTCGATATGCCTTGCCGTCATCAGTGCACGGTTACCGTTTGAACCAAGCTGTACTAAACCGTGAACTGGGATCAGCGCACTGACTGGCATAGTACCGGCCATTACTGCCAGTAATAAGACCCCGCCACCAATACCCAGCGTTGCTGTCATCATCGACGTAAAGAAGGAGGTAACAACAAGTATTACTGATGATGACATCGACATCGCATCATTGGCCGTTAACCAGCTATAAAGTAACTCCAAGGGTCAAATTCCACCTTAATTCGTAACACAGTTTGTATGGTTTGAGTGATCATTACACCAAAACATATCGTTTAAATATCATACAAAACTCACGCCTAGCGCGTAAGGTTATTTATCATGCCTTCTATTAGTTATTTAAACAAAGCACTTCGAATAATACGTGACAAGCAGTGTACAAAAGGCGCTAAGCTAGTTGCCAGGCAACTTCTCCGCAATAGCGGGTTCACTGATAAAGATATTTATGATTGTTTAAAGCAGGGCTCGATTATTCGCATTACCATATTTGAAGCCTAGAGCAGCGTTACACCTTACATCTTACACTTACCGCTTGCCCACCCACTCGCATGGGTCTAATTTCTACACCTAAAAACCCATTGACTTTCTTCATTATGCACAGGATACTCGGGTCATTAAATACTCACTAGCAGCGCACTGTTTTTAAATACTATGCCTAAAAACACGAATACACATACTGCTTACTCAGCGTCTGCGCTGATTATTATTCTCGCTATTCTAAGGAATGGGCGGGTTAGCTAGTGCGTAAATAGAATTCACTAAACCCGCCGCAAAGGCGGGTTTTTTATTGGCTCGTCTTGCGGTAAAAATAACGGAACGACAGCCATGAACAATCCAATATCTCACGTGTTACAACAGTTGCATGACGCAGTAAACCGCGGCGATCAAGACGCCTTATCCCAATGTTATGCTAGCGATGCAACAGTGGTCGCGACCCCTATGTCCAGCTCAACGCAAAACCAAGCCGCTGAAGAACATGCCACGCAGCGAGACTGCGTTGATGCCCTGCTTAAATTTCAAAAGAAATTCATGCCCGATCATTTTGTTACAACCGGAGATGAACGGGTTATACAAGCCGGTGACGTAGCGCTAGTCGTCGCGAAGCTTTACCTTGTTCCCAAAACAACACCCAACGCCCTACCCTGCGAGGGTAAGCGCGCCGTTTATGTTCTGCAAAGGGATGCAAGTGGTGAATGGCGCTGTGTCATCGATAACTTCTTCGGTACTGATTTGTTAGATTTTGCGTGATTCTCTCAAATCCAGGCATTTAATTCTAATAATTAGAATAATTAGATGAATTTTTACGCATTTTAAATTAATAAAAACGAACATAAGATTTATCTCGAGGTTTACGAAGTACTCACGACAAACTTAATCCAAGAGGAAATCACAATGTTCAATATTAAAAAATCAATGGCAGCACTTGTTACTGGCTTAACCTTTCTTGTTCCTTCTGTGCAAGCGGGAGAGCCAGCCAAGAGCCTTCTGACACCCGACAACCACACGGTCATTCTTATCGACCACCAGCCTCAAATGGCGTTTGCAACACGCTCACATTCAATCGAAGATGTGCGCAACAACGTTACAGGTCTAGCAAAATCTGCAAAGGCATTTAATGTACCCACCATTCTGACAACCGTAGCTGAAAAGTCATTCAGCGGCCCGCTTTTCCCGGAATTAAAAGCAGTATTCCCCGACCAAACACCTATTGACCGCACAACGATGAACACCTGGGAAGATAAGCGAGTCACCGACAAGGTTAAGAAATTTAAAAAGAACAAAATTGTTATTGCAGCGCTTTGGACAGAAGTTTGCGGTGTAGGGCCAGTGCTGTCTGCCATTGAAGAAGGCTATGACGTGTATTTTGTAACCGATGCGTCTGGCGGTGTATCTAAAGAAGCTCACGACATGGCGGTTCAGCGTATGATTCAGGCAGGTGCTCAACCCATTACTTGGTTGCAGTACCTTCTAGAACTTCAACGTGATTGGGCTCGCACTGAAAGCTATGTGGACGTGACAAACATCGCAAAAGAACATGCTGGGGGATACGGTTTAGGCCTTATTTACGCAACCGAAATGTTTAACGCCAAAGAAGGCCAGTAGCCTTTGATGCGACAGGTCACCGTGACCTGTCGCACTTGTATCGTTACTGCACGAGGAGTTTAACATGAGAGCTTTGCACCCACTTGTAGCACTATTGACCGCGCTTCAAATCGCAACACTTTCTTTCAGCGTTAGCGCTAATACCGATAGCGCGCAATACGAAAAAGGCCAAACACTTTCACAATACTGTATGGGGTGTCACGGTGAAACAGGCATTGCCAACATTGAAAGTAACCCTAATTTGGCAGGTCAGAACAAACCGTACCTAGTTTATGCACTTAAAGCTTATCGCGACGGCATCAGGAAAGGCGGTATGGCCAGTATCATGCGCCCCAATGCATCAGGGCTTAGCGATGACGATATTGACGCCCTAGCCACTTATTTTGCAGCCCAGTCAGGTAAACAAACCACTAGCCAAAGCAGCAATAACTAGGAGCTATCCCATGAATTTATTATTGTCACGTTTTTCGATTGTTGCTCTATTGTTTGGCGCTAGCCAGGCAATGGCTGCCCCAGATCTGGTCGTTGTAAATGCAAAAATCACAAATTCGAGCGGCCAAACCTATACGGCTCTTAGCGTAGAAAAAGGTAAATTTAGCGCCTTTTCGCAAGATGCCCAACAGCTGCTAGCAGACGCAGATAGTGCCACTCAAGTAATCGATGCAAAAGGACAGCGGCTCATTCCAGGTATTAATGACTCGCATATGCACGTAACGCGAGGAGGACGTTTTTATAATTTAGAAACTCGCTGGGAAGGTATTACAAGCTTGAAAGAAGGCTTAGCCATGCTAGAAGCACAAGCCAAACGCACGCCCAAGGGGCAATGGGTAAGAGTCATTGGAGGTTTCAGCCCTTATCAATTTGAAGAGAAGCGCTTACCTACACCACAAGAGCTTACCGACATCGCGCCAAACACACCGGTATTTGTGCTTCATCTTTACTCAGGTGGTGTGCTCAATAAAAAAGGCCTTGAAGCACTGGGAATAGACAAAGACACCCAAGCGCCAAAGGGAAGCGTGATAGAGCGAGATGCTAACGGCAACCCCACAGGTGTTTTGCTCGCTCAACCCAACCCAATGATTTTGTATAAAACCATTGCAGCGCTGCCTCAGCTAAGCGCAAATGAACAGTTAAATTCCAGTCGACAGTTTTATCGAAAACTACTTAGCCTAGGCGTAACCAGTGTAGTAGACGCAGGCGGCGGTGGCCATACCTTTCCTGAAGACTATACAGCCAGTGAAACCCTTGCCAAGCTCGGTGAGTTACCGATACGGGTTTCTAATTACTTGTTCCCGCAAGTGCCTAATAAAGAAATGGTGAGTTTTGCTACATGGATGAGTAAGTATGAAGCAAATCAAAACCAGCATATTCATTTAGACAATGGCTATGTAATTGAAGGCGGTGGCGAGCTACTCACTTATAAAGCGTCAGACTATGAAAACTTTCGTGCGCCACGCCCTGAACTTCCAGGCGAAGCCGAAGATGCGCTGGAAGAAGTGATTAGGCTTCATCTATTGCAGCAGTGGCCGTTTAGGCTCCATGCCACTTATGACCAATCTATAACACGTATTTTAAACGTACTTGAACATATTCACTCAACACAGCCCGTTGATAGCGTGCGCTGGATTATTGACCACGCTGAGACGGTGTCTGATGAAAATCTCTCGCGCATTAAAGCGTTAGGTGGCTCGATTGCGGTGCAAGGTCGTATGGCCTTTGCCGGTGAGGATTTCGTTGAGCGATATGGCGCCGAGCAAGCCAAGCGTACGCCCCCTATAAAGCAAATGCTTAGTGCTGGTATCACAGTGGGCTTAGGCACAGACGGTACCCGCGTTTCAAGTTTTAATCCATGGGCAACCTATTACTGGGCAGTGAGCGGAAAAACCGTGGGTGGTTTTGATTTAGGTACAAAGCATGTAGACAGACTGACAGCCCTTAAGCTATTTACTCAAGGCAGCGCTGCACTATCTGGAGAAGAAAAGGTTAAGGGTAGATTACAACCTGGCTTTTACGCTGACTTTGCTATTCTTAACCACGATATCTTAAAAATAGGTGAAAAGGCATTGCTAAACACACAAGCACAGTTAACTGTCGTAGACGGCAACGTCGTTTTTGCCGATAGACAGCAGTACCCAAAACTCGCAACACCAATAGAAACAGCCGAGCCCGCGTGGTCACCGGTTAACTTCTCCCAACAACGTTAATTGAGAAAGATCATGGCAAAACGAATTTCATCTCACAAAAAAGATTTAGGTGGCTTCTCAGTAAGTCGCATTATTCCCCACGTTGACGCAAGGAGCATTGGCCCATTTGTTTTTGTTGACCATATGGGACCTGCACATTTCCCAGCAGGCAGCGGCATTAACGTTAGGCCCCACCCGCATATAGGACTGGCCACCATTAGCTATTTAATGGAAGGTAGTATGCTGCATAGGGATAGCTTAGGCACTATTCAGGAAATACAGCCTGGTGACGTAAACTGGATGACGGCGGGTAAAGGCATTGTTCACTCTGAGCGAGAGACCATTGAAACCCGAGGCACTGATCATGTGCTAAACGGTCTACAGTGCTGGGTTGCATTGCCTGAAGAAAAGGCAGATATGGAGCCCAGCTTTATACACGTTAACAAAGCTAAACTGCCGTATATACATCGTGAAAAAGTACTGATGCGCCTAATTGCAGGGGAAGCGTACGGCTACACGTCACCGGTTAAGACGTACTCACCCATGTTTTATTTAGATGTGATAACAGAAGCAGGAGCGGTTATTGAGCGTCCATGTGGCAATTCTCAAACGGCCTGTTACGTTATTTCCGGAAAAGTAAAACTAGGCGATGCAGTATTCAGCGCAGGCGAATTTGTGCTATTGGACGATGAAAGTGAAATTGAAACCATGGAGAATAGTCGCTACTTCCTTTTAGGTGGAGAGAAAATGGAGAAACAACCCATTTTACGTTGGAACTTTTTGGCGTACTCTCAAGAGAAAATAGAAGACGCTGAGGCTCGTTGGGCAAACGGGTTATTCCCAACTATTCCGGGTGACGACCGCGAGTTTATTCCGCTGCCTAAATAAAGCTGTTGTTGTAAGCAGCTCTAGCAACAAACTAATGGCTTTAAGCACAAAATACATTAAAACCAAAAAGAGCAGGCTTATAGCCTGCTCTTTCATTAGCGTAATACCACTACGAATTAATGGTCGTGATCGTCGTGCTCGTGTTCTTCAGCAATACCTAGCCATACTGCACCTGCAGGCTCAAAATCCAGTTCAAGCAAGGTTTCCGTGGTCTCGGCTTCCAAATCAACAGCGAGGATAGCTTGCGCAACAGGGTCAACAACAAACAAGGCTTCTTCGTGTTGCGATGCCGCCATGCTAAATGACTGACCTTCTGCTAGGTTTGCGGCGCTGGCACTGGCCACATCAATTTTGTGCGCAAATTCCCAGTGCGTGTCACCGTCTTCTTCATGCGCTTCTAGCAGTGTTACAAAACCTTTGTCATCTAAAATAACAAAGAATTCACCGCCCATTGAGAAGCCGTAAGATACTGCATGAGCGTCAGTCTCTGGCTGCCAGTCAATCACGCTCATTGTGCTAGTTACAGGCGACACATTGGCCAAGATGGCGCTGCCACCGCCGTGCTGTGAAGCAATACCAATAAACGCTTCTGCGTGTTCATGTCCATACATTGTGCCAATGCGCAGAGCGCCAAGCCCATCAATGTTGTCAATAAACGCGCTGGTAAATACCTCATCATCTTCGTTGAGAATTAATACGCCGTCGCTACAGCCAAATGCCACAGCGATTTCGTTTTGAGCGGCGCCATGTAAATCAGCACACTCGCCGTCAAAGCGTTGCTCTTCTTCGTACTCGCCATCATGCCAGTGATATACCGCAACGCTGTCTGGCAAGATTGGGTTAGCAGAACGAGACTCTGCATCATCACGACGTACAGTACTAATTAGCATGTCTCCACGCGGTTCCGCGACACCGTGCATATTTACAGTAAATTCCAAAGTAGGAACTTCTGTAATTTCACTGGCAATTTGGGTATCGGTTACCACTTTTACCGCTGCCGGCATGCTGGTGTCCGCATTTCCGTCGTAAAACACAGCAAGCTGACCGTCGTGTGTTACTACGTGAGTCGGTTGACTACCTTCAAGGGTGAAACCAGACAGACTTGGGGCTTCTTCATAGTCGTGCAGATGCTCTACGTGATCTTCTCGCCATAATCCACCATCAAGAAACTCAGTTAGTCCGTTTGCTCGGCTGTTGATGACTGCAAAGCGATAGTCTGCGGAGGCGCTTACACTGCTTCCATCAAAGGTTGCAGAAAACGTATCAAGTACTGAATTATCATCTAGATCAAAGACAGTGAGCGTATTTGATGCAGCATCGGCAACAACCAATCTGCCTTCACTTTCAATTTCATAATCTGAGTCGTGATCGTCGTGGTCGTGATCATCCTCTGGCACCTCAATAGGATCCAGCTCTACAATATTGGTTTCTGCATCACCACAGCCTGCGAGCAAAAGTGCGCTGGCTATGGCGCTTAGTACTAGTCTATTTTTCATGTGTGTATCCCTATCAATAATTCTTTTTTATAAGCTGATCTTAGAAATAACCGCGTACGCCGAAAGCAAAGTTTCTACCCGGACGTGGTGCAATATCTTTCAAAAATGAGGTGTGAACGCGCGCTTCTTCGTCGGTTAGGTTTTCACCGCTCAGGTAAACCGATAAATCAATATCTCCCAAAGGAATGTCGTACGTGATTGAAGCATCAACAAGGGTGTAGCCGTCCGTTTCAGTCTCGAACGTCGAGATATCGTCTTGTTTTGCAAAATATGTGATGTCTAGATCTGCGCGAATGTTATCTAACGTGTAGGCAACGTGTGAGCCCACTCGCATGGGTGAAGTGCGAGGCAGTGCGCCACCATCTTTAAGGCGGGCTTTAACGTAGTCGGCGAAGAAATCGAGTTTTAGGTTGTCAGTGGTTTGCCAGGCAACTTGTAACTCAAAACCATGAAGAACAGCGTCAGCTGAACCAAACAGGTAAACAGGTAATTCATCGCTGTGTTCATCTTCGCTATGCTCTTCTTCACCGTGCCCCTCTTCGCCATGATCATGGTCATGACCACTTTCAGCGAATAAGCCGGTTTCTTCTTGGAAGTAGTAGTTATCTACTTGGTTATAAAAAGCATTAAATACAAAGCCAACGTCACCCTGTGTTTTTCTGAACGTTAGGTCGATGTTATTTGCTGTCTCAAGATCGATTGCCGTTTGAGAAAGCACAAACTCGCCTTCCTCTGACAAATCAAACAGGGCGCCAATTTCATAGGTACGGGTGCCAATATGCGGGCCAAAAGAAAGAAGCTCAGAGGCAGAAGGGGCGCGCTCTGAACGGGAAAGTGAAACGCCCACGTTATAGCTTTCATTAATGGTATAAACTACACCCGCTGATAGCGATATAGGTGTAAACTCTTGATCTACCGCGAACTGTCGTACGAACTCGCTGCCTTCATGTTCATGTTCGTCGTGAGCATGCTCATCATGATCATGTTCATCGTCGTGCTCGTGAGCGTCAAGCTCAGGCAACAGCACACTTGATGCGTCTAATGTTACGCTTTCCGCTCGCGCTCCTAGTTGAACCAGAAAATCACCAAAGTGACGCTCTTCCATGAGTGCTACAGCAAACATCTCCATTTCTGAAGGCGGTGTAAAGGCTTCTTCGCCTTGAGCAAATACATCGCTCCCTTTGTAATGAAGGCTGATACCACCGCGCCAGCCAGCCATGGGTTTATGCAATAACTCTACGCGAAGTTCTTCGGTTTCATTACTAAAAGTGGTACCTACTAAACCGCCCTCAACTTCAGCATGTTCATAATCGGTATAGCCCGCTCTAAAGTGAACACTTTGCAAAAAGTCATTAGTAAAGTTGTACTCACCTAAAAGCTGATACTTAGTTTGCTCAAGATCAGCGAATACCGAAGTATCTCCGCCATGGCTGTGCCCAGGCACGCCATACTCTCGCTCAAATCGCTCTACCGCTACGCCAACATAGCCTTGGTCGAATAAATAGCTGGTCCCTAACGTAAACCCATTCGATTCTTCGTTACTGTTTTCAACCACATGGGCGCCATCCGGGTCATCAATGTCAGGGGCAACAGGTGTTTCATAATCATTTGAATCGCGATAAAAACCGTCAGCGTAAAAGGCTATGTTGTCCACCCCAGTAGTCACGTTAAACGTTCCAAGTTTCTGGTCGTTAACGGTTTGCGTTTCTAATACAAATTCACCGCGCGTTTCAGTGGACGTGGGCACACGTTGGTCAACTACGTTCACCACACCGCCTATCGCACCGCTTCCGAAGAACAGGGTTGCTGGCCCACGCAGCACTTCAATTTGTTTAGCGGTTGAGGCTTCACTTGCTACTGCGTGGTCGGGGCCAACACGGGAAACGTCGCTCACATCCAAGCCATTTTGAGTAATCAGTACCCGTGGTCCGCTAAGGCCACGAATAATTGGCGTGCTCGCAACATTGCCATGGAAGTTAGACTGTACGCCGGGTAATTTTTCTAGCGTATCGCCCAGCGTGGCCGCTTGTTGCCGACGTAAGGTTTCGCCAGATAACACGCTCACTGGTGTGGCCGATTCCATCACCGATAAATGCATAGGCGTGGCGTGCACGTCAATCACTTCGATAGCACTGCGCGCCAAGACAAAGTTAGCGCCTTCTGCGTTGTCAGATTGAACTTGCGCATGCTCATGTAAGTGAGCGAAGCCAGAGGCGAATATGTGAAGCGTATAGTCGCCTTCCTTTACGTTAGAGAAAGTAAACTCGCCCAGCTCGTTAGTGCTGGTAACGCGCTTTAGCGCCTCAATTTCAACAGTGGCATTAGCGAGCGGCTTTCCGGCTGCATTAGTTACCGTGCCAGAAAGTGTTTGTGCCAGCGCTGACGGAGATGCTAATAGCAACGCAGGCGCTGAAAGCGATAAGCCTAACGCCAATCGAGACAGTTTCATTATTCTAACCTCTGAATTTGTGTAATGTGATAATGTATCATATTTATTTTTATGGTATGTTATATTGTAACGCTTACGCAAGAGGTAAAAATGAAAACTATTTCTATTACGTGGAAGAATTCACAAAAAGCGCTACGCGCCTCTTCAACTTTTCTTAAGGTAGGTACTTTTGTCGGATTGAATTTGGCTGGGATGGGTATCAACGCTGTTCATGCTGCGCCTCATACTCACGGCGAAGGCAAACTACAAATCCTACAAGCGGGAAGTGAGTGGCAGTTTGTGCTGCAGCTGCCTGCTGCTGATGTTCTGGGGTTTGAATACGCGCCATCCACGGCTAGCGAGAAAAAACGTTATAAAGAAACGCAAAAGGTTTTTCAGCGCTTTGACGATATTTTTACCCTGAGCAATACGTGTGAATTACTCGATACCACACTTGAAAGCCCATGGGAGGTAGCTAACGAGCATGACGAGCATGACGAGCATGACGAGCATGACGAGCATGACGAGCATGAAAGTGAACACGAAGACCATGCCCATCGCAACACGCACTCTGATTTTCGTGTCGCATATTTGCTTAGTTGCCAAGGCCCCGTAAAGCGTATTGAGATGACAGGGTTTCCCCATTGGCCAAGCCTGCAGCACGTTAATGCAATTTGGGTAACCAACAAAGGACAAGGCGCACTAGAGATAACTCCAAGTCAGCCAACCTTACTGATAAGCAGCTAGTTAGATTTTTTATTCTCTCAGGCGCAAGCTTCACTCATTGTGCGTGCGCCATAGCAATTTTCGGACATACTATGAATTCGATATCTCAAGGAAGCAGCGCAATGCCAAAAGTGCAGTTCATTTCAGACAGGCTCGCTATGCTCCTTTCATCCCTTTGCGTAATACATTGTTTATTAACGCCTATTTTATTGATTTCCATACCTGCATTGGCAGGTGTGTCAATTCTCAATGATGAAACCTTCCATCAAATATTGCTGTTCTTTGTGCTGCCCATCGGTGTTTTTGCGCTCTCACTAGGCTACCTACATCACAAAAATAAGTGGGTAGTATTTGCTGGCGTTTTTGGCCTAACACTTTTAAGTAGTCCGCTGCTGGTTGAATGGGTAGGCTTAGGACACGAAGTACTAGGTGAATATGGTGAAGTAACAATCACGGTAATCGCGTCGTTTATTATCGTTGGTGCGCACCTGATTAACTATCGGCTTAGGTCGAGCGTGCAGGAGCCTATTTGCGAAGAGCGCGAGACCACCCAATCACAACCCTATTAGTTTCATCATAATCTCAAAAGCGGGTAATTCTTATCGAGCGACGCTCGCAATATTAGTGGTGTAAGTCGTTTTTGAGGTCTCATTCAGAGGTTATTTTGTCTAGTTTTAATCATTCCGACACGGTACTTCCCGATGTCACTAAAGAGCATTCCACTGCGCAACTTCCTGTTATTGATAGTGTAGGTATGCAGGGAATCGCTATCCCTCTGCACGTGCTAGGTAAGCGCGGTGAGCGATTAGCCAGCCAAGCAAAAGTCGATGTAACAGTGAGTTTAGATCACCCCAATGCTAAAGGTATTCACATGTCTCGATTGTACAGCTTGCTGCAGCGATATTTGAGCAACCAAGACTTACATAAGTCGGCACTTGTGTCGTTAATGAACGCGCTTATCGAGTCTCAAGATGGGCTGAGCAACAGCGCCCAGCTTAATCTACACTTTGACCTCACCGTGTCGCGTCCGGCGCTCATAAGTAGGATGTCAGGATATCAATCGTACCCTGCTTCACTTTGCGTAAGACGATCACCTGAACGTTATGAGGCACAGCTTAAGTTAAGAGTACCGTACTCTAGTACTTGTCCTTGTTCGGCCTCCCTCTCTCGCAAGGCGTTATCAGAAGTATTTGTGCAGCAGTTCGAAGGAAAAGGTTTATCCGTAGAAGAAATGGGCGCTTGGCTCGCTTCTAAACAAGCCAGCATCGCCACGGCGCATGCACAGCGTTCTTTTGCCGATATAACCCTAGATTTAAGCGACAACGAGATCCCCGATTTTATTGGTATTATTGACCTGATAGAAAACGCGTTAGGCACACCGCTTCAAACCGCAGTTAAGCGTGAAGATGAACAGGCGTTTGCCAAGCGTAATGCTGAAAACCTAATGTTTGTAGAAGATTCGGTAAGGCGACTGCATGAAGCGTTAAGTACGTATTACCAAGCTACCTATTTTCGTGTAAAAGTAGAACATCAAGAAAGTCTGCATGCACACGACGCCATTGCTGAATTATCAGGCCCAGTTCATCGATAAATTCAGACATAATTTGGGTGTTGAAACTGGTAGGCAGAAGAAACAATAAAAGGAAAATAACATTGTTATCTCTTAACAAGCTCTCTTACATCAGCAAAGCAGCGTGCATAGGCGCTGCAGTATCAGCTATTGCGGCGTGCTCGTCTGCGCCATCAACCCCGCTTGCTGGTGTAAAATCACACACTCTATCAAATGCCGTGATATACCAAACCAGCAGCAAAGAGTACCCTGTTCTCTCAAGCTTTGTGTATGGCCAAGCTATTTCAGCGCTGCCTACGCGTTTTGCTAATGGCGATGTTGTGGTGATGGATGTTGATGAAACCGTGCTAGACAATAGCACCTATCAAAAAGAACGGGAAAGTGCTGGCTTGGGATATTCTTCACAAAGCTGGGCCGAATGGGTAAAACGTGAAGAAGCCACACTGGTGCCTGGTGTAGCCGCTTTCATCGATGAAGTAGTTGCACGAAATGGCAAGGTGGCGCTTATTACAAATCGCAATAAAGCGCTTGATAGTCACACCTGGAATAACCTTTTGGCGCAAGGTTTGCCGCTTACCACGAGTAATACCTGTGTTGTTGGCCGCACTGCTGAAGACAAAGAAGCGGTAGGCCAGGAAGGTATGGTTAATGACAAAGACTTGCGCAGAATGCAGCTTACTCAGGGCAAGATCGCGTGTTCGAATACGTCTAAAGACGCGACGTCTACGTGGGCTGTGCCTCACACTATTATCATGCAAATTGGCGACAACATTGAAGATGTGGGCGGCGTAACCCAAGAATCTGCCAACGTTGAGTTGCTCATGCCACGAGTGGGCACAGAGATTTTTATTCTGCCAAACCCCATGTATGGTTCTTGGTAGACCATTGATAAAGTAAAATCAACGAATGTCGCTTTCTATATGGAAAGCGCCGTTCGTTAGATTAGCGTTGTCATCGTTAATGCCATTTCCCAGCCCTGAATAGGGCTTTATTTCTACCACATCCAGTAAGTAAGCGGATGTGCCCTGAGGGTCTTCGTACAACCCGGTAGAAAACTCACCCGAGAACGTATACGCCTGCTGGATGTCTATTCCTCTAATTCCGCCTTGCTCGTGGGTATTATTCAACGAAACAAACACAATTTGATTCGGTGGCGGTGGTGGGTAATGAATACACGCGCCGAAATAAGGCACAATGAAGAACGCCGTTATTTCTCGCTGTGCATTGGCCTCTACAGGCACAATAAACCCGCTGAGTTCGACGTACTTGCCGTTAAATGTGTCAACCGTATTCACTGAGATAAGCGCTTGCTGGTATTCATCGTCAAACGTGCGTTGAATAGACTGAAATACCTGTTCGTGAAGGGGTAAATTCTGCTGAGGATTTTGAGTCGATCGGGTCTTGCCCAACAGCGCCTTTTCGGCGTCAGGTAACAGCGCGTCCCACGATAAGGGTTGGAACTGTTGAACGGTAGTTAACCTGTGGCTGTCTTGATAAATCGCCGTGTTATTCTCGAAAAAGCGCTCAATTACGCTATCAAGCTTACCCCTCAGGCCGAGCCCCACCAGCGCGCCCAATGCAATCAAAGCAATAAGAGAAGCCAGTAAAACGTACGTGGCGCGCTTCATACATTATCCTAGCTTTTAACTTGCTAAAATTTTGACTTTGCGGGTGTAAGTTACCAGCACATTCTTTTTAAGCGCATAGACTTTTAGAACAAGTTCGTGCGTGCCTTCTTCTTGTGCCTGAAAGCTAATGGCTTGTTCGCCCTTTGTAGACGGCAGAGAAAAGCGCTGCGGCGACAGTAGCGTTACGCCATCACTTGCCATCACATCTACGCTAACTTCTTTGTAGTTCGAAGGAATGGTAAATCGCAGCGGAACAGCTGACGCCTCAAGCTTAGCCACTTCTCGCTTTCTGTCGATATTGAGCGAAATGAGCGGCTCCTTAGCTGCCGCTAAGTGCTGTTGCATCATGGGGTGCTGAAAGCCAAATTGCATGTTTCCCATACCTGCATGTAGTTCACACGCAGTACTATGAAATGCTAGAAGACTTGATAAAACGGTAGCTGCAACGACTGTTTTTTTCATATCAGTTACTCCTCGTAAAGCGCGAAGCTGTCTAGCACTAACGAATAGGCAGATGTACCTAGTGCGCTTTCGTGGTTGTCTATTTTTACCGTGCCTTCAAACCAATAAGGGTCGTACAAGTTCTCAACTGCAATGCCTTCTTTGTATTCAACATACAAAATTTGATTTGGCGGCGGTGGTGGCATGTGTAAGCAAGCCCCAAAATAAGGAACGACGAAAAAAGCCGTCGCTTTTTGCTCATCGTTTTGCTCTAGAGGCACTATAAATCCAGGGATGCGGATAGCCTTCCCGTCAAACGCCTCTATCACTCGCGTCGACACTAACGCTTGTTGGTATCGCTGTGCTTGTTCATCTTCTAGCTGCTTTGAAGCAAAGTCATCGACAGAGTCGGCGGCAGAGCCATCGGCAATATCGTTTAAAAACTCAGGCCTATTTAAAAGCGCGCTCAAATCGTCCTCGGGCATAAGAGCTACCCAGTCAATTTCCTCGTAATTGGCGGCTTGGGTTGGGTTTAACGTGCTAAATAAAACCAATAGTGCCGCAATTAAACCGAATTTAACGCTAGAAAGCGTGACAGAAAATTTCACAAAGATGACCTAACATACTATTTAACAATCATGTTATAACATATCACAACGTAGTGAATTGCGATAAGCGTTTATCTTTGCAAAATGTTACTTAGCGCCAATTACTCAATAGAAAATGCTTTGCTAGCGCATTTGTGAAGCATCAGTTAATTACGCTAGCTCCCGTTCACTTTTAAGCCCAAGTACGTGTTTAAAAAATAGCGTTGCTGGGCAGAAGCCAGTGAAGCTCTGTTGGAACAAGTTTGCGCCAATAAACATGGTAAACCACATAAAGTTTGCATGAAAAAAATGGGTTAGTAATACAGACAACAACACCATGAGCCCTGCGAAGGCGGTTAATGCTTTTTCCTGAGACATAACGTAATCCTTAAATATTGGAAGAGATTAAAAATAAAATCGATAGGCAATAAACGCATTACTTGCGTCTTCAAACTGCCCCCAAAACGTATAGTTATCCTTACCTGAAAAGACATTCACCCCCGCTCTCACTTGCCACTTGTCGGTGGGCGAATAAGCCACTGTAGTCTTTAGGTATCCGTCGCTATCGCTGGGTGAATAAAACAGAAAAGTATTTAACGTCAGTGTTTGACGAAGTGCTAACCACGTTAAACGGGTCGTCACCCAATGGCGGTATTTTTCTTGAACTCGCTCAGAAGACAAGACTGTTCTATTTAGGCCATCCGCATTGTGTAAGTACTCGGTGTACCACTGGAAACCACCGGTAAGATTTGCGGCAATTTCTTGGCTATAGCCTAGTAAGAAACGACTTTGATCATTCGCTATTTGCCCGTCACTTCCATCCATGTCTTCAAGGCTATTGTAGAAAACGTATTCCGCATTTGCTATCCCCCGTCCCAGAGGCGCGACAACACTTGCGCCATAGGCATTCATTTTACTGTAGCGCGGTCTTCCAAGAGAATCTGTCGCGGTGGGCTGCCTTGTATAACCGGTGTAACCATAGCCTGCAATCTCCATCCCCTTAACAGATTTATACACCCTTAAGGCAAGCTCACTTCCTCGTGGGCGATTATCACGTTCAATAGAAAACGAAGGGGCAATGTTTTCATCCAATTGCGGGCTGTAAAAAGAAAATATTTCGCCTGTAATACCAATATCAGGCTCAAATTCAGGTGTGACGACTAAATCTACATTGGCAATATCCGTGTAGCCCGACACCTTTAATGCATTACTCGGCGCTTTAAGGTATTCGTCTTCTCTTCCTGCAAAGAACGACTGATAATCTTTAGGGAAGAGATCATTTAAAAACAAGTAATCCCCTGTCCCCCAGGTCAGCACTTGCTTACCGACTTTAATGTCAAATGCGTTTGCCCAGTCCCCTGTGCCGACTAAAGCGCTGGGAAGAATACTGCTTAAGCTACCTTGCCATGCCAGTTCGCGAAGTTGTGATTCCCACGACGACGTTACGCCGTCATACCAAACGTCTGCTTTACTGGAAATGGAGGAACTGTCTAATGCATAATCTGCGCGAAGTTGAACTCTGGCATCGCGCAATGTGCTGTTATTTAACACAGATGGCGCGTTAGCAGTTTGAAAACTCTCGTTCATTTGTGAATTCTGACTGCCAAACGCGGTAGCCATGTCACGGGAAAAACGGTTTCCTACGGCGAGCTCGGCGAAACCAGAAATACGAAGCTTACTTTTGCTGTCAGTGCCCCATTCGTCATCCCACTCATCGCTCCAATCGTCACCTGATTCGACATTATCCTCCTCAGGCCACATGCTGTCCCACTCGTCGTTTACGTTAGCTTTCCGCTCTTTTACTCCGCTTTTCAATGGGTCTTTCTGATGTTGGCTTTCAACACCCACCGTCTGGGCGTTTAACGGCAGACTTACTACAGCCGTGAGCGCAAAGGTGAGAATAATCGGCGCGAGTAAAGCGTGCGCCCTCCATTGCTTTTTAACCCGCTCAGAAAGACCATAGGCTTGGCTAGGCAGCGTTATCCATATGGATGGAGCTAGTAATTTAGGCAAGCGCACCGTGCTAAATTCCTTTTTCAAAATAGTGTTATTTAATATAGCGTTGCGGTGGCACACGTAGGCTACGCTCACTAAATATGCTATCTGGAAGACCTATGTCGTATTCAATCCCTCTGAATTCCATAAGGGTATAGCCACCTGATACAAGGTCCGTCACTTTACTTCTCACCACAGTAGGATTGCCCTGTATAGTCTCAATAGTTACAGCTTCAACGCGGCGGTAGTTATTGTCACCCTTATAAAAGTTAATCAAGGTGGGCAGGTAAGTGCCTTTGTCTATCTCTACTACATAGTGACTGAACTCTACGAGCGCTGTGTCCTTAGGCGTCGCTTTTAAGCGATAATGAGTTTGGGTTTGTTCAAGCAGCTCAAAACTGTCCTGCGCTGTTGCGCGGCCGGAAACATCTTCATAGAAGAAATGAGAACCAACAAACGATGTACGTTTATCGCCTGCGGCGATTCGCTTTACTAAGTCTAAAGCCGGTAAATATAACCAACGGTCGTCATCAGAATTAAGCGCCGCATGCTTCTCAACGCGAAATACCGTGCCTTCAACCTCAGTAGGACGGCTAAAGAAAACCAGCATACGTTGATCGCCGGTGTCGGCGCCTGCCTCATTCGGCACATCTTTGCGCAGAATAGTAAACTGACGCATTTGCTTTCGACCTTGCTCATCTACAATGAGCATTCTCGCCATTGAACGTCCGTCATTGCCCGCGTAGTACGCCGCCTGCTCAGCCTTATTAACGATTTCAGCAACATCGATACTACTGCTGCTTTCGTCGCTTTGGGTTGCCAAGGCTTGAGCGAATCCATTACCCGATATAAGTAATAGCGCAACAAGGCCCCTGAACATGCTTCGAAGGTTTCGTATTTTTGGTCGACGCCACATGAACACTGATAATATGGGAATACGCATTTTAGGCCTCCTTGAAAACCCAACGTTTAAGCAACGTCATAGCAGCTGGCAACACCAGCAGCGTAACGAGTGCCGAAATAAACATGATACTTGCCAGGAAAATACCCACGGTGATGTAAGGTACGAGTGGTGCTAAAAGCAGCGGCGTAAAGCCAAGCGCGATGACCAGCGCATTACGAGTAATAGCGCTAGCAGGCTCTTCAAACATGGCATCAAACGTTTTACTCACGTTACCCGTTTGCTTGTAAATCTCTTTGGCTCTAGCCAGAAAGTGAATGGCAAAGTCTACCGACAAACCCAATGTCAGGGCTGAAAGCACGGCAATAGGCATATCGTAATCTTTACCTACAATGCCAATAGCACCGTAAATAAAGGTGATAGTTATAGTAAGGGGCAGCATGGCTAATACACCGAGTATCAGTGAACGCAGCAGCAATACCATCATCACAAAAACAATAATGAAGGCGCTAAGTAAGCTGTCTAACATGCCTGCAACCATGCTGTCCTGCCACACCACATTTAGGTATGCCTTACCTGCCCATTGATATGTCAGGCCATCAGGCAGTGGGTGTTGAGCGAAGTAGTATTCGACTAACTCAATTACCTTTGTCATATCTTGGTTGTCACCACTGGATAGTTGTAGCCACACCAAGGTTTTACGATAGTCTGGTGTCACGAAATGCCACAAGTCTTGAGGCCTATGAGAGGACTGATATTGCAAGAGCGTCTGTGCTATCGCCGGCTGAGTATTAGGTAACACGTAGTCGCTGTCATTGCCCGAATGCAGCTCTCGGTTAACCACTTTAATCACATCACTGAGGGACTGAGTTTTACCCACCAGCGTTTGAGTGCTTAGGTAATTTTGCAGGTCTGAAAGCAGCGCTACATTATCGGGCTGTTGAAACGTTTTGCTTGTGCCTTTAATTTCATCAATGCTTGAAAGCAATCGATTTAAAGCGTCATATTCGTCGCTATCAAGATCACCGAATAATGCGTCATCGACGGCAAATGCGAGAGTCTCAAAATTATTGCCGGCATTTTCATTGTTTAGTGTATCGAGGGTTGTTTCACGCCATTCATCTAATGTAGGGGGCAACACTGCACTTAGCAGTATTTCACGTGCACTTTTCAGCTTGCGGGTATCTTCAATAACAATGTACGCGTTATACGTACCCGCAAACTCCTTATTAAGCGCCTTATCGGCTACGCGAATTTCATGATTTTCTTTAAACCAGCGCACAGGGTTGTCGTTAATTTGTATTTGGAAAATACCCCACACTGACACCGCTGAAATCACCATGAATGCTACGAGTAATGCCCTTTTATAATTTAGCGCCAGGGTGCGAATGCCGTGCACAAATCGCTGTAAATATGTTGTTTTCATTGATGAGGTATTGGCATCGGCGTGCAGTGCAGACTGCAATTTTGCGAGCGCCTCTGGCGACATTCTTGATATATAAGCAGGTATAAAGGTAAGCGTAATAGCGAAAGCCAACAGAATACCTGAGCCAATGAAAGCACCGAAAATCTGTACGGGTGGAATGGGAGTTAGCATAAGTGAATAGAACCCTGCCGCAGAGGTCAGCGACGTAAACAGCATCGGCTGAAATAGGCGTTCAACCACTGTGGTAATCACTTGATCGGCCTTTTGACCTGGTTTATAGCGGTCTGAAAACTCAGACAATATATGCACCGAGTCAACAACAGCGATAGGCATCAAAAATATGGCAATCATGGATGACATGATGTGCACAGTGAAACCTAAGCCGATTAACGCCCCCATTGTGATAATTACCGTTGCCATTGCTACCACCATCGGGGCGGTAATCAGCGTAAAATTGCGGAAAAAGACAAAGAGGAGGATAAAAATCATTAGTCCCGCAGCTGGCGCTGAAATTGCCATTTGAATAAACATTTCAACGCCGAATTGATCTTCAGCAACAGGGAGTCCTGTTATGTGCCACTGCAATGTTTCGTTTGTTGTATTCGCGCCAATATATGCACGAATGTCTTCCGCAATACGGAAGCTCTCATTTTTATCTTTAATGGGCACATAGATAGCCGCAGCATTGTGTGATGAGGAAGCCAGGCTCCCCTGTAACATTGGAAGGCGTGCAATAGCATTGGCAATGTAATCTGCTTCCTCTTGCGATGATGGGGCTTGTGACATCATCCAAGAGAACTTGAGCTCACCGTCGTCACCTTGAGTAATATTGTCCACTGTTGAGAACGACATGACATCTCTAGCAATAACCCCCTCAGTGTTTAATATTTGCTGGGTAACACCGTTTATTGCTTGCAGGTTGTTTGGTGTGTAGATGCCTTTATTGGTACTTAAAGCAGCATTATCAGTGGCTGTGTCATTGGCCGGTGATGCTATAACCCCCACCACTATCGCGTCGTGCATAGCAAAAGTATGCTTCACATCGTTATGAAAGACGCGGGCAGGATGATTGGCTTCAAGCATATTCTCTGGGTCGGTATCTATCGTAATTAGCCGCATTTGATAAGCGCAAAAGACAACAGCCAACAGTAAAGCGGCATAAACCCACTTACCTTTCTGGGTAGATAGGAACAGTAATTTTTCAATAACTGCCGTGAACATAGCTATGAACTCCTACTAGGAAATACATTGATTCCCTCTAATCGTGATACGACTGGGTTAACTCCATCCACTGTGTTTCCTTGGTGTGTTGAGTGGCGCTCCACTTTCACAAACCATGACCTTTGCTCTGAAGAACATTTCACTACGCCTACCTGCGTTAGCAAAAACAATGGGTACATTTATGGGCCACAGCGTTTATGGGACACAGTGTTAAATTAGATATTTCTAATATATAAATAATCTAATGTATTTTTAGAAAAGATCAAGAGCAATGCGACGAGTAACACAGAGAAAAGAAAAGTGTTTGTAAAACGCTACACACCACCGAGAAAAAACTACATACCTACTCAACCTTAGTTTTTCAAATACGAGCTACCCGCTGTCCAAAAATAAAAATAATCTTTAAAAATCAGCAAATTAAAATTATTCTAAATTGAATTTAAGGTTTGGCACAGATCACGCATACATTAGACTAACGGATAAATACAGAACGCAGTTTGTAGCTAGGATAGCTTTAGCGACGGAGAGGCCAAATTGCGTAGATGACAAATACTGAAGGTGACGACATGGGAAGTGCATGGAGTGTGTCACCAAGGAAAAACGGATGTGTCAGTATTGTAGCTAATGGATGTCTGTAGAAGATTCGTTAAATTGCTGGTCGATGATGAGGTTAGGTAAAAGACAACCTAATTAAACTCGCAGGATGCAAGGCACTTGTTTCATAAGGATTGCAAACAAGCTCTGAGTACCTACATCGCAAGCACCGACAGTGATGTCTCGTGCAGCAAGGGATTGTTGACCCAATTTGGATTCGTTGAATGTACGTGTGTGTTGCTTCAGCGAGACCATAGTGAGGACACTGGTAATGTCGTCGATGTTATTAGTGAGTTGTCATCCGACGACTACCCTCTCCCCTCAAAGGCCCATCCCGGCCTTTACATACCTCTGATTTTGGCCCGCCTTTGGCGGGCATTTTTTTATCTTCATTTGTGATAAAATTGCGTTGTTTCTTTATCGCCTACCAAAAGGGCTACCTGCGTGCTTTCGCCGTCTGCATCTACTATCGTTTTTAGAGTTCTTTTTTGTGCGTTGCTCGCTACGTCTGTTGGCCAAAGCGTTATGCTTACCACACTCCCTTCAATGGGGCGACAGGCGAACCTTTCTGAATTCCACATTGCCACTATTATGTCTAGCTCTGCACTTATCTTTGCGTTCGGTACGAATGTGTGGAGCAAGGTCGCTAAGCGTGCGGGCTTTAAACGTATTTTAATGGTTGGTCTGTCGGGTTATAGCTTGGGCACATTTGCCTTCGCTAGTGCATGGATGGCAGGATTTTCTGGCATTATATGCGGCACCAATTTGTTTTTGGCATTGTTGATAAGCCGAAGTCTGCAATCAACCATTATGTCTGCAACTCCGCCTTCTGCTGTAGGTTACGCCGTCGCCATCAGTACGCCCCAAAGTAGAGTAAGTGCAATCAGCAAAGTCACCTCTGCAAGCAACGTAGGGCAAATTGTGGGGCCCGCCTACGCTGGGCTTTTAGTCGGTTTTGGCTTATTGGCACCGTTGTACAGCATCGTGTTGCTAACCTTACTGGCGCTTACATTGGTATATTTTAAGCTACCTGTTCTGCCGCCTTTGTCTCAGCAAAAAAACGCTCAGCAGACTAGCGACAATAACCAAGCGCCTAGCAAAGTACCTTATGTATTCGTCGCTGCATGTATTTGTGTATTTTGCGCAATGGCGATGATGCAGCAATCACTGGGTTTCTTTTTTATCGATTTTTACGACTATTCACCCGTAGACGCTGCTCGGCAAGTGGGTTTCGCGATGATGGTCAGTGCTGCCGCGTCTCTCACAGCCCAATTTGGGTGGGTACAAAAAGGCCGAATAAGCAAAGAAGCGATGATCACTATCGCGCTTCCGCTATTGGGCTTAGCCTACTTGCTGCTCTTTCTTCAACATTCGTTATTTATGCTTTATGCGGCCATGACATTAATGGGTTTAGGTATGGGAATGGCCTACCCATCTTTGGCAGCTGCAGCAACGACCTACTGCGCCCCCGCTCAACAAGCCACAATCACTGGGTTAATCACAGCAACGACTGCCATGGGCTACGTAATAGGTCCGCCACTGGCAGCTTTCATTTACCAACTGGATATCGCGCTTCCGTTCGCTATAGCGTCAGCGCTAATCGCAGCAACCACGTGCGTCGTCTACATAACATTGCGAAGAATAAGACACGTTGGCTAGGGCCTGTTAACCGTTGCTATACATTTGGCCCAATTCGTCATCAAAGCTAAACAGGCCTTAGTGAATTAATGTCAGCCTGACAGGTGACAGGAATACGCCTATTTCAAAGGTATCTATTTTTTTACCTTTTATTTTTAAAAAAGCGGAACCTTTTTATAATTAGGCTATCTTAACTTATACATGAAGTCGTTGAGTGTGCGTCTTTGTGGTGTGTAAATGTGTTTTCCAAGTTATGTTGTGGTTTTTTAAGGGGCTTTTTAGCCCCTTTTCTTTTGCTCTAATCTTTCCTTTTCCAGTGCGTATTCCTCGCTTATTGTTATAGTGCTAATCCAACGTACACCTATCTATTTTATTTGTATTAGTTTCTCTCAAGACCGGTCAGTTAATCTAAAAAATAGAACTAAACAATCCTGATCATTTCACCTTTAGAAATGGAAATGAGAATTATTTCCAAATAGAATGGCTACTCAAGATCACAGGAGTAAGCTAATGTCTAAACCGCAACCTCGCAGAGCTATTGTCACCCAATCAGTCCGAATTACCCCAAATATGCAGCGTGTACACCTTAGTGGGGAAGACCTTCTTACCTTTCCCTCGGTTACTGCAGGTGCGTATATTAAACTTATGTTCGACCTAGAAGGAAACCCGCTGAAACGCCCCACAGATACAAGCCAAGTGGCAATGCGCACCTATACGGTTGCGCACTTTGACGCAGAGAAGCCTGAAATGATTCTGGATATGGTTATCCATGCCGATGGTGGTAAAACTGGCCCTGCGTCGGCATGGGCGACAAGTACAAAGCCTGGCGACATCATCACGCTCGCAGGGCCCGGTTCTAGTAAGGGGCTCAGCGAGCAATATGATTGGATACTGTTGGCTGGCGACATGACAGCGCTTCCTAGTATTAGAAATCACCTCGCCGAGCTTCCTGTGCAAACCAAAGGCTACGCCGTGATTAAAATTGAAGACGAAAAGGATGCGGTTACACTTAAGAAGCCCGAAGGAGTAACGGTGATATGGGAACATGAGCAATCTTTACCTTCCCGCCTTGACCAGTTAACTTGGCTCGACGGAAACCCCACAGTTTGGGTGGCGTGTGAATTTTCTGATATGCGGGCGATTCGGGCATGGCTCAAGGACGAAAAATCCGTGGCGCACGAGAATATTTACATTAGCAGCTACTGGAAGAAAGGCCGCAGCGAAGATCAACATAAAATAGAAAAAAGGCAGGACAGTGAAGCGTATGCTAAAACATTGGCCTAGTTGATGACTATGCTTCATGTAGGCTTTGCAAGAACTTGTAAATTCTGCATAAAAAACAACTGTACGGCAGAATTTTCATAAACAACAAATTCAATACTTTCATGCACCTACACAATGGAACAGCATTTGCTGCTAAGAAAATAACTGGCCAATTATTCCGCCAGTTTTTTCAACCAATTGTTTGGATAAGGAGAGCAAGTTATGAACAGTGATCGTATTGAAGGTAATTGGAAAGAAATGAAAGGTAAGGTGCAGCAAAAGTGGGGCAAACTTACCGATGACGACCTAGATGTAATTGACGGTCGACGTGAAGAACTAGTAGGTAAGATTCAACAAGCTTATGGCAAAAGCCGTGACGAAGCTGAAAAAGAGGTCGATGGTTATTTTAATTAATCGCCGTCTTCAATATATGAATTAAGACACTGGCAGTATAACAATCTGGTATCACTGTATTGTTAATCTTTACTGCTACTAAAAGGGCCGCTGCATAATGCAGCGGCCCTTTTTATTTGTGTCAAAGTCAAGGGAGGTTATGCCCTTTGATTTTTTATCACTCTTCCGTCTTAGGCTGTAAGTTATCGCGAACTTCCCTTGCGTCAAAGCTCGTTGCCGACGTTGGGCGCGTACCTTTGCCTATCTCAATGCTCAAGATACTTTCGATCTCACTTTGCTGAGAGCCCCCTACAAATACACCCGTTTCGAATTGGGTAGTAGGGTGGTAGGACGTTCTGCAAGTGAGCACACCGCATTCGGTAACCCGTGCATATCGCTGGCTAAAGCCTGCGGTAGGTGTGGTTTGCACGGTCTCCTTATCTACTAAGGTCTCTCGGTCAGTCACTACAAACCAGTCGTAACCTTCTAATAACGTAAGCTCGGCAGCACGGAGCATGGCGTAATCCATCGCCTTGCCTTTATCAGATCCCTTCGCTTTGAAATGCACACGATATTGGGTATCACTCAACTTACTTTCCGTGTAGCCAAAGCCGCCTTCTTTGGCCTGTCTATAATCCGGTTGACTGGCGCAGCCCGCCATAATTAATACCGCAAGTACTAACATAATTTTAGTTTTCATCATTTACTCCTTCGGCCTTGTCAGCTAGCCAAGTTGCTTCAATTGCGTTTTTCTCTTGCTCTCGGTTTAATGGCGCAGACGCCATCATTTTGTCTAACTCTTCTTCTATTACTTTAGCGCTAGTGGCGGTTTGATATTGACCTGCATTCTCACCTAGCTCGTCCAATTTGCTAGCGGCAAGCTGCCACGCACCTTGCTTATCTTTACAAGCAATCATTACATTTAGTTCATCTTTCGATGCGACTTCAGCCTGTCTACAGTAGTTAAACTCCGTATTTACGAAAGACAACTGCGGCGTAACCGTCACGCCCGAATCAAAAGTTGTTGCTTCGCCAGTTAGGTTACTGTCGAGTACCGATGATACTCTCGCCCAATGAGAAGGCTGCGTTGTTTCAGCGCCCTGTTGATTAAAGAACACTAAGCCCGCTAATACCGCCACACTCGCAGCTATTGCAAAAGGCCCCTTCCACTTCGTTTGTTTATGTGGCGCACTATTAGTTGAATTCGCTTTCTTTGGAAACGGCTTAACGTTTTCCGCAGAGCTTTGATTTACGGAGCTTTGATTTGCAGCGCTTACGCTGGCTAAGCTTGCATCAGATGCCTGTACGCCGCTTGCCTGGCTTAACGGTTTTTCATCACTCAAAAGGGCCACGATTTCTTTAGGCAGCGCCACTGCTGTCGCTTTTTCAGCAGCCACCTTCACAACTCTATCCACTTCTGCAAGTGCGGCGAGTCGGTCAGAGACGGTAACATCGTGCGCTATCGCTTCACGAACCAGATCCATCTCAGCGGTATCTAACTCTCCATCTAAAAATGCTGAGAGTTTTTCGTCAGTTAAGATCACGATAGCACCTCGTTTTGACCAGTTAGTAAGTTTGATATTTTTGCTCTCGCTCTGGCAAGACGGCTCATAATAGTGCCCGTCGGTACCTGCAACACTTCAGAAGCATCCGCGTAACTCATCCCTTGTACAGCAACCAAAGAAAGGGTTTCTCTTTGCTCACAGGGTAACTCATCCATAGCGCTTGAGACTTGTTTGAGCGTAATTGTCTGCGTTATAGCGTCATCTATGTCATTGCAGCTATTCGCCGATTGCGCTTCATAGGAAAGGGCATCAGTCGCATTGGTTCTAACTTTCTTCGCTCTGTATTCGTCTATCCAACAGTTGCGGCACACTCTAAATGCCCAAGCCATTAATGTAACTTGCTCAGGAAGCGGTTTACTCAATAGCCGTTCAAGCGTGTTCTGAAGTAAATCATCAGCATCATGCATGTTACCCGTCAACGAATATGCAAACTTTCGCAATGACGGGACGAGTTCAGTCAACTCATCTTTCATTTTCATGTACCTTTGTGAGGTTTCCCGTTATCTCTACCCTGTTAACGAGCCACTTTTGTTTTTATTCCACGTTCTAAGACCTATTTTTTACTGCACTGTATTGCAGCGGTCTGTGAGCCATCTAGACAAGGCGAATGTTTAACAGTCTAAAGGGTCGCATTGGAATTTTTCTTCTGTCTAATCGTTACTACACTGTAAGGTAGTGGTAAATGCCTGTTCGCCTTTAGCACACATTTAGAACAACGTTTGTGCACAATGGACCACAGGCTTCTAATAGAAGGCTATGGCACAATTTATGCCATTCCTTCTTTAGGCACCGATCTGCCCCAACGTTAACGTAAAGGTAGTAAAATGAAGTACACACTCATTGTGGCGATTTTGAGTTTGATTGCGGCACCAATATCACAAGCCCAACTAGCAGGAACATTGAATCAAGTGGTGTCTCCTGTGCGTCCGATAATTGACAGAACCTCCTCCGACCTAAACGCCATTCGCGAGGAAGCAAGACGAAAAGCACAATCATCTATCGAAGGCGCCAGAGACTTATCAACATTGGCGTCGGGCGTACTAAGCGACATTCCTGCCCCCCAATTTATCGCTCCTGCAGCAACCACTATTTTATCGACTTCAGGCCAAGTGGTTGTTAATGAAGTAACGGTTGAAAATGGCTTTCTGGCTGTCGAAAAAGAGTGGCTATTCCTAGGAGAAGAAGCCGACAAAGTACACTTTCAAGGTGCCAATATTGAAATACAAAAAGCTCAGTTTTTGCCCGCGCTCTCTCAGTGGCTTTTTAAAGTTAAAGTCACAGGAGATGAGGATGATGTGTCGTCTATTCGCAACAGTTTGCCCCATAATTTGCAGTCTCAAATTGGTCGAAATCATATTTATTTATCACAGACCAAGCCCACTTCGAACGGGTCTTTTCAAGATATAAGCAGTGAAAAGCTGGAAACCTGTCCAACCCCCCTGCGCGTTGGTATGGTTGATACTCATGTAGCGTCCAATCACCCACTGCTCTCACACGTTAATCTAACGCAAGCGTCTTTTATTGTTGGTCATAATCAAGATCGAAATCAGGAGCAAGATGGCAATGCGGGCAGCGAAACTGACGTTGCCTTTTCGTCAGACCACGGTACCGCAGTAGCCAGCCTATTGGCGGCGTCGTTGCCAAAGTCTAGCCAGGTGTTTAACGCCAGTGTGTTTTATTCGCGTAATAGTGTTAGCCAAGGCGCTACGCTGATGTCGTTAATTGAAGGTTTAAACTATCTTGCATCACAGCAGGTAGACGCCATAAACATGAGTCTTGCAGGTCCCGACAACCCTATTTTAGCGCGGGTCATAAATCAATTGGATAAGAGCGGTATTCAAATCATTGCTGCGGTGGGCAACGAGGGGCCAGCCTCTTTACCCTTGTACCCCGCGGCTTATACAGAAACATTGGGCATTACGGCCGTTGATAAATCTAATGTAATTTACCGGTGGGCAAACCAAGGGGATTACGTCGATTTTGCTGCGTTTGGCGTGTCGGTAGATGCCGCACATCCTAATGGAAAAACGATCAGGCAAACGGGAACCTCTATGGCTTCACCGCGCGCCACCGCTTTGTATGCATGCTTTTTGCGCGAAAAACAAGAAAGGAACGCTGCCTTGTTGAAACTTCAGCAGCTAGCTTTAGATGCAGGGGCTCCCGGACGAGACAGCGTATTCGGTTTTGGTGTGCTGCCTTAAATTAAGCGTGCTGTTCATTATAGAATTTATATTAACGCCCACTAAAAATGAACGTTAATGCCTAACTCAGCAATGGTTTCTTGATAATTTGCGCCATCGACACTAGAAGCAAAGTCTCCATATTGCGTTGACAGTTTAATATCAACATTGTTGTGAATGGCGTAATCGGCACTCATCTCAACAACGTGTCTGTCGTCTTCCCTGCCTATACCTCCATCTTGTTCTGAGGCGTAATCTCTTACATCTAATTGATAGGCAACCGTAAGCTTCAAGGGTTTACTAAACACCGCTAGAGGATAGGTGTACGCTAGATCCATCCCAATACCGGTGTAATCGAACACATTATTTTGGGCATCTTCATTTTGATACTTAAGTGCGATTTGGAAGAAGTCTTCCCCTTCGAAGAAGTAAAATAGGTCACTGCGCACAGCAGCTGCTTCACTATCTCGAATTGGGGCACCTTCAGGCGTGTTCTCGAATTGTTTATCGATAAGTTCGCTACTAACACGTAAGTAAGTGCGCTGTCCCAACAATTTTCCGACAGATAATCCAGATTGTTGATAGGTGAGGAAGTCACGCCCGTCTAGCTCAGCGCTAGCGTGATAGTAGTGCGCTCCTAGTTTGGCGAAGTCAAACGCATAGCTGGTGCTAGCGGACAGTGTGGTAAGGCCAAGATCGAACTCGCTTAGCGTTTGATAGTTGGTATTCGCCTGACTTACCGACAGTACATTTTCCCATTTCGCTGTGGGCTTCACCAGCACCTTTAGCTGAGCTTCTGACTGTACCGCGTCGTCGGCCACATCTGAATTCGTGTCGAGCTCGCTAACGCTCACATTGCTATCAGAGCGGTACCCTAGATAGCCAGACCCTGAGAATGAAATCGTTTGGTGTTTTGCGTTTGTATGATTCGCATCTTCATCATTGTGCGAGTGACTGTCAGAGCCCGCATAAGCAGCGCTACTACCGAGTAAAACAGCTGCCACGGACAGCGATAGGCATTTGCGGCCGCCACGAATAAGGTTGTTTGTTGTTGATGAGTGTTGAAGTATTTGCGTATTCATTGTTGTTACCTACCACAGAGAAAGTGAAACTTAGCGATTGCTGTTTTTAAGGAGAGACGTGAGATTTGACTTGAGGTGCTCGCTTTAAGGAATGCACGATAGCGAGGCAGTGTATTCGCACCTGCAGCCTAGACCTTAAATAACGGCTTGCCTTTCTATTTAGACAAGCCGCACTCAGACTTTAAGGTGGCTATTTAACGTGCTAGCTCAAGATTGCTCTACGCCCACCTAGTGGTTTAGGCCTTTATATTAAAGGCCAAGCGCACCTGAAATACTTGAAGCTACGTTGTCGTTTACAGTGCTTGTTACGGCGCTTTCAACCGAACTCGCCACGGTATTATTTACCGTGCTTGCTACGGTGCTATCCACCGTATTTCCTACCGTATTTGCGACTGTTGCTGACACAGTTTGCTCGACTGTATTTGAAACTGCGCCTTCTACAGAGCTATCCACCGTACTTGCTACCGTGCCTTCTACCGTGCCTTCTACCGTATTTCCTACCGTGTCAGTAATTGTTCCTTCGACAGCGGTGCCAATCGTTCCGGTTACAGAACTGGTCACTGAGCTTGCTACGGTGCTGGCTGCTGTATTGGCTACGCCGCCGTTTACCGCACTTTCGATGGTGCCTGCAGCCGCGCTGTCAGCCGTGTTCGATAAGGTACTACCTGCTGCTGTTTCTGCAGTATTGTTTAGTGCACCACTTACACTGCCAGTTAGCGAACCTCCTGCGGTATTTTCCGCACCATTGTTTGTTAGTGAACCGATTTGGTTCAATGCCAAGCTTGGCGCTGCCTGCGCTGTACTTTCTGCTTCACTTTCTGCTCCATCGACTTGTTGTGCATTTCCAGACGCTGATGACAGTACAGATAATGACCCAGACACACTATTTGTCAGTGCGCCTGCCACTGGCGAAGTTATCGAGTTCGCCATATCTGATGTTGCAGAAACTTGACTCACTCCCTGATCGGCAGATAGATCGTTGCTTGTTTGGTTTGCGGATAATTGTTCACCGGTATCGGCTGAGGTCTCGGTGGACATTTGGCTCTGCGTAGATGCTTCGCCTTCGGCAGAAGTCTGCGTATTAACCTGATTTGCAGACTGTGTAGTTGCACCGCTTGTTAGTGAAAGTGATGCAGAAGTCGACGCATTAGCTGATGTGTTAGCAGAGAACGTGGTTTCTTGAGCCAACACAGACGTTGACGCGATACCTAAAGCCAGTGCAATTGCAGTATTTAACTTTTTCATCCGTTTATCTCCGTTTTTCATAAAGGACACTGAGATAACGATTGAAGAAAAGTTTTTATTCCGCACTGAGTTTGATTTTTTTAAAAGAATTAAAAAAGCCCTGTAAAAACAAGGCTTTTCGAACTATTTTTCTGAAGCAGTCATGCTCTTTTCCCACCAGGGAAGTGAAAAATCTATATTATCTGGGTCGTAAGTTTTGGCATATTTCATTTTAACTGAACTCCAAAACGCAGCTTTGAAAGCAGGGTCGTAAATAACAAACTCACCCTTTTCGCGATACTGTTCAAACAGTTTTTGATAAGCTCCTACTGGTGTTAACGGGTTATCCTGTTGAAAAACCACATCTCCGCCGTACGCTTCGTAAAGGGCTTTCGATACTTTCCAGCTTTTTGCCATGCCTTCCGCCATTGCCAAACGATAACGCTCTAGCTCTTCATCTTGATAGGCGCCATCGCTGTCCAAATCAACGGTCCATAATTTTATTACAGAATACGCAGATTGAATTTCGCTTTCATTTGGCTCTATCGCATTTTTATCGGCAAAATCTGAAAGAACAGACTCGGTAATTTTATTACCAAGTGCACGCTGAGCTAAAATAGCTCGTACTTCTTTCTCAGACTTGTCAGTTAAAATAGACTGAAAACGGTCAACATCAGCCTGTGAAGGCTGTAGTTCAGTATTAGAAATAGATTTGTTGAACAAACGAGCAATAATCTCGTTTGCGGCTTGCGGTGTATTAATCCCAAGCGAAACCACTATGGCTGCAAATAGCACCATAGGAATAACGTTCGAACGCGTCACTTTGTATGCTTCCCTAAGTTCCAATAATTAGCATAAGCACAAGACACATTCATTTATTATTGTAAGAATTTTCCGTTGTCTTGCGAAATGACATCTATAAGGCTTTATACTTTAGATTAGTTTTGTTTAAAATTCCACTTTCTTACGCATAGATTTTTTAGCACCTTGTTGTTTTTTTACATCTACACGACGTGCTTTTGCCGCACGGCTCACCTTTGTTTTTATGCGCGGTTTTTGTTCAATTGTCGCAGCCTTTATCCACGCAACAAGTCGCGCTAGCGCATCTTCTCTGTTTTGTTCTTGCGTTCGATAATTTTGCGCTTTAAGCACAAAAACACCGTCGTTGGTAACGCGACTATCTTTAAGCTGAAGTAGCTTTTCTTTCAGCTTTTCAGGCAGCGATGATCCATTTATGTCGAAGCGTAAATGTATGGCGCTACTTACTTTGTTCACATTCTGCCCACCGCTACCTTGTGCTCGAATAGCTTGCAATTCAGCTTCGCTTTCATCTATCGCGATAGAAGGGGTTATTATTAATTCCATCTCAAATCCTAATACGTCATGGCGTAACCACGTTAACGTTGCAGCACTAGCGGCCCTGCATCTATAAGTCACTATCACTACTGCTTACTTGACCATTTTTGCGTTAACCGATAGGTTGTTTTTTATCCTTATTTTGGACATAAAACATGATCATCGCATTGCTCATTATTATTTGTATCTTTGTAGCGCTTATTTGGTTTACCGCCAAAATGGACAGCAATATCGAAGCTTCATTCACACCATCAGGAAAACTTACGCCTGTTGATGGTGGAATTATTCACTGGCAAAAGCAAGGAAACGGTCCGGCGCTTGTGCTGATTCATGGTTTACTTGGCAATAGTAACAATTTTAGCGAATTAGCAAAAACCCTCGCTTCCCGCTACACGGTCTATACCGTTGATCGTCCAGGCAGCGGATTTTCGAGCCGCTACAAAAGCACATCCGCCAGCTTCGAACAGCAAAGTAAAATGATACTCGAGTGGATGCAAAAAGAGGGAATAGGTAGTGCGAGCATCGCTGGGCATTCAATGGGAGGAGGAATTGCACTGAGGATGGCAATCGATGCACCTGACAAAATAAAATCGGTTTCGCTTCTATGCCCGTTAACTACACCACTAAAAGGTGGTGCCGGGCCTCTTTCGGTGCTTTACATACCCAATGAATGGGTACGCAGCAGTGTTGCAAAAACCATTGCCAGTCCACTGCGTGCAAAGTTAGGTAGAAAACAAGTCGCACAAATTTTTCACCCCGAACCTGTCCCCCCGTCCTTTTCAACTGAAGGCGGTGGTTTGTTAGCGCTTCACTCTCGAAGCTTTTATGAAGGTAGCAGAGATACAGTATCTGCGCAGGGCAGTCTGCACCGTCAGCAAACTCGTTATGAAGAGGTTCAATGCCCTGTTGGGGTATTGTATGGTGAAAAAGATACTATCTTGAGGCCCGATGAGCACATCACCGCGGTAACAAAGGCAATAGGAAGTGCGGTACACAAAATTATTTCTGGCGCTGGCCACATGATCCCAGTTACTCAGGTGCAAGCGTGCGCAGACTTTATAATATCGATTGACGAAAGCGCTTAAGTAAGTGGCTTAGTGAAGCCTTGCACCTGCCTTTTCAACGTGCTCTTTATGAGAAAACTCAACAACGGCGAGTGTGCGCTCTCGACCACAAGTCGACTGCTTAAGTTTGCGAAGCTGATCGGCGACTCTCTCAATGCCGTCATACGCTTTGCACATTTCAAAAGGGGTCGCGCCCAGCGTTATATTGTAACTGCTAAACCACGCCCTCATTTGCTCACTGTCCCCATCTGACAATGAAATGAGTAAATGATACATACGAATAAAAGCGAGCTGCTTTCTGTACTCTGATGTGCCACTCTCAAACCCAAGTAGCGTAGTCTGCGCCAAAGAAGATGGAGAAATACCCAATATTTCAGAAGCTTGCTTAATATTTAAACCGAGTTCCTGGTATGCCCAAGTGAAGGCTTTCGTAACAACGCTGGTAGGAAATAGTGATCTATTCATAATATCGCCTCGTTTCATCGAACAATGTTATACAGATGTTATGAAACTTTGCGAAATGCGTACCAAGTTTTATCTACAGCTTCATTGCTACTTTCTCACGATGCAAATCAATGCCATCTTTATCGACGGAAAATCCTTTTGAAGACAACCAATCAACAGCATCTTCTATGGAATCCACAAAAATATAATCAATATTGGTATCGCGATACACGCGTTTAAGTTGCGCCTGCGTGGTTGCTCGAACGCTTGACTCTCCCATCACTAATGCCACATGAGTGAGCCCTATGGGATTTACCGAAGCCACACGTTCGTGAAGCAGCGCTTCAGCATCAGGAATGAGTAGTGATTCGCCAACAACACTAACAATATCGCACCAAGCTTTCCCATGTAAGCACTCGGAAAGCGTGCGATACTCACTGGCAAAGCTATTTACACACTCTCTGTTCCACGGCCCATAAGCTTGCGTTAGCACCGCATCACCACAGCGTGTAATAATAAATTCGCCATGAGCATACTGCATATAACCACCTAACTACTTCGATAAAATATTAAGCTAGCAAATACCGTTAAGGCGATATATGCCTTTGACTACGAGTTGTTTTGAAACAACACGTAGTCAAAGTATGGTTCAGTATTGAGAAAATTGAAAATTAAGCGGCAAGAATGTTGATCAGCTCAGCAAACGTAGGGCGGCCCTGTATATCAAGCGGCAAACGCAGCTCTCTAGCAATGTCACTCACGCTGATTACGCCACGAATTTCATGGCTGTCTCTGTCCATGACAAGGCAATGGTGCTGCCCGTAGTCTTTGAGTGTTTCTATCACGTCCCCCACTGATGAACGTGTTAGTTCACTGAAATCGAACGACATGAGCGAGGTTTTAGGACGCATGAAATCATGAACAGTGAGCTCTTCTCGCTTAATCTTAAGCTCGCTCACACGCTGAATGATTTGCTGTTCACCGACATCGTGACTGGTCACAATACCAATGAAACGGTTCTCACTGTTTACCACCAGCATCATACGAACGTGAGACTGACGCATAATCGACTCTATTTTCGTCGCTGGAGTTCGAGCATCAATAACGTGTGGTAAGTGCTGCTTAAAGTCAGTGAAGACCGCCATAGCAGATGATTTTACAGTAATGGTGTTTTCAACAACCGGCCATGCCAATGTATCGATAGATTCGGTTTTATATAGATTTAAGGCGTGCATACCTTTCTCCTAATCAAAAATAAAAAATTCAGTTTTTTAATGATTAAGTGAAAGAAGGTGGCCCTCGAATGATATTATCGCGCCGCCTAGTAAAGGCTTTTGCATCAATCGTTTTACCAGCCGAAAACCGGTATTTTTCCAAGCCGCTGGTGATGTCGACAAACGAAATGCCATCATCAATGTCGTCGTCAGATACTTCAAAAGCGGAGCTTTCCCATTCGCTAATGAGGGTTGAGAGCGTATTCGCACTGTTCGACTGCCCCGCAATATTTTGCACACTTCTTCCCTCTCCCAATACGGAGACGGATACTAGTGATGAAAATAACGCTGGCAGAATAACGGCCAACAAAACGTACGAAACGCGCAAAGCGTACAACCTCTACTGAACTAAACAACATTGAAACAAAGCAGCCACTTTTGTTACTGCCTATTTAAACTATAAGAGTATTTAGCGCGTTTAATAGAGGTGTTTAGCGCATTTTATCGACCATTAAACGACGCGTCTTCGAAAACTAATCGTGTCGCGACTCAGGTTTGGCGGGTTATTTTCTGTACATTCGTTCTAAAAACAAGAACGAACACTCCCATTAAATGTGATGTTTAGCCAACGTAATTAGAAATACACTAGATTCAATTGATGCATGAGGTGTTTTTTCAGCGGTCATTTAGCGGTTGAGATAACGCGATTAACTGAAGGTCTAAACAACCTGATTGTAAGTAAGTAACAACGGAAGTGATATGAAACCAAGATGGTCCAGACCTATAGTTATTTTGCATTGGATATCTGCCATTGCCATTGTCGGCATGTTTGCTTCAGGGCTGTGGATGGTCGACCTCACATATTACAGCGACTGGTATAAGACGGCACCGCATTGGCACAAGAGTGTTGGATTAATTTTGCTTGCCACCACTGTTGTTCGCTTAGTCACGCGCGTTGTTACTTCACGGCCGCCGTCACATGGCACCCCGTTAGAAAAAAGGTTAAGTCGCATAGGTCATGGGCTTCTGTACACCTTGATTATCATGCTATTCGCGAGCGGCTATTTAATTTCAACGGCCGATGGAAGAAGCATCGACGTATTTAATTGGTTTTCTGTACCTGCAATGGGCGAGTTCTTTGAAAATCAAGAAGACATTGCAGGAGAGGCCCATTTTTATATTGCGTGGTCAGTGATTGTATTGGCGATCATTCACGCGCTGGCTGCACTGAAACACCACTTTATTAGTAACGATGACACACTGAAGCAGATGTTACGGCTTCGATGATATTATGAAGAAAGGAGAAATGATGAAGAAGTTAACACTTGCCTTGGCTGCTGCGCTGTCTTTAAGCACCGCTAACGCCGCAGATTATGTGATTGATAGCAAAGGCGCCCACGCGTCTATCAACTTTAAAATTCAACACTTGGGCTACTCGTGGCTTACTGGTCGCTTCAACGATTTTAAAGGTACTTTTAGTTACGACGACGCAGCACCTAGTGCAGCAAAAATTATGGTGACTATCGATACCGACAGTATCGACTCAAACCACGCAGAGCGTGACAAGCACCTTAAGAGCGACGATTTCTTAAACGTTGACGACTTTCCAGAGGCGAAGTTTGTCAGCACAAAAATTGTCGATAAAGGCAATGGCATGATGGATGTAATGGGTGATTTCACGCTTCATGGTGTAACAAAGCCTATTACAATTGAAGCCAAAAAGATTGGCGAAGGCAAAGACCCATGGGGCGGCTATCGTGCAGGCTTTATGGGCACAACGACGATTGCACTTAAAGATTATGGCATCGACTATGATTTAGGCCCAACGTCGCAAACGGTAGAATTAGAGCTTCACGTTGAAGGCGTGAAACAATAGCTATTTACATTTAGTCCCAGCGAACTAAATTTATGATTTAAGAAAGCCCCAAACATGGGGCTT